>VXTH01000242.1:0-10190 GCA_009837565.1 Chloroflexota bacterium
GGGCCTGAGAACACACCCGCCGAACCTGATCCGGATAATGCCGGCGCAGGGAGCGCAACAACCTTCAGGCCCACCCAAGCGACGACCGACCGCCCCCAGTGAGGGCTGATCGTGCGCGTCGTGCTTTCCATTGCCGGATCCGATTCTTCCGCCGGAGCTGGCATCCAGGCCGATCTCAAATCGATCACGGCCAACGGCGCTTATGCAGCCACGGTGATTACGGCGGTAACGGCGCAGAACACGCTCGGCGTTCAGGGCGCCTGGCCGCTGCCGCTCGACTCCGTCCGAGGTCAGATCGCTTCGGTCTTCGACGATCTCGATGTCGCGGGCGTGAAGACCGGCATGCTGGGCGGCTCGGACATGATCGAGCTAGTGGCGGACGAACTCCTGAATCGTCGACCGCCTTTTGTCGTTGTCGATCCGGTCATGATCTCGAAGACCGGCTTCACCCTCCTCGCGGAGGACGCCGCGTCAACCCTGCGTCAGAAGTTGCTGCCCCTCGCTTCCCTGGTTACGCCGAATGTTCACGAGGCCGAGGCGCTGACCGGGCTCTCAATCCGGACGGTCGACGACGCGCAGGAAGCCGGAGAACTGCTGGTAGAGGCTGGGGCGGCCGCTGCCCTGGTCAAGGGCGGACACCTTGAGGGCGCTCCCGCTACGGATGTGCTCGTCACAACGGACTCGACGGATGTGTTCCCGGGCGAATGGATCGACCAGCGCCACACACACGGAACCGGCTGTACATATGCGTCGGCCATCGCGGCTCGATTGGCCCAGGGCGAATCATTGCTTGAGGCGATCGGCAACGCGAAGGAGTACGTGACCGAGGCGATTCGCAGCGGGCTCGATATCGGTCAGGGCGTCGGACCGACCGATCACTTCTGGATGACCCGCCGTGACTGAGCAGAAGGCCATCGGACGCCTGCACGTGATCACCGACGAGGTGCTGCAGGACCGGTTCAGTCACGTCGAACTGGCTGCGGCCGCTGCCGCCGGTGGAGCCGATGTGATCCAGTACCGCGAGAAACGGCAGGTGTCGACGAAGGAAATGATGCGCATGGCCGTGCTGATGAGCCTCGCCTGCCGCGAGTTCGGCACGACCTTACTGATCGACGACCGCGCGGACGTCGCCGCAGCGGTCGGAGCGACCGCAGTACATCTGGGCAGGGAGGATCTTCCTCCGTACGTCGCCCGGCAGATTCTCGGGCCCGATGCGATAATTGGTGGGACGGCCAACTCCGTCGAGGAAGCGTTCAAGGTTGCGAAACAGCCGGTTGACTATCTCGGTGTCGGACCGGTCTTCGGTACGACGTCGAAAGGTGATCGCGCCGCGCCAATGTTGGGACTGGAACGGTTCGCAGAGATTTGCGCGGCTGTCGACAAGCCGGTGATTGGGATCGGCAGCATCACGGCGGGCCGCGTTGGCGACGTGCTCGCCGCCGGGGCGTACGGGGTGGCGGTGCTGTCGGCGATCGTTTGCCAGGACGACCCTCAGGCGTCGTGCCAGGAGTTCGCCGACGAGATTGAGCGGGTGCTGTCGTGAGTCTCGTCCCGCGATCCACCGAGGTCTCGATTGTCGGCGGCGGGGTGATTGGGCTGTCCTGCGCCTTCGAGTTGGCCCGTCGCGGCAAGTCTGTGACTGTGCTTGAGCGGGAAGAGGTCGGCTACGGGGCATCGACCGTCGCGGCGGGGATGCTGACACCTTCCTTCGAAGTCGAAACGACTCCGCCCTCCCTGGTGGAGTTGCAACTAGACAGCCTGCGTCGATATCCCGTATTCGTCTCGGAGATCGAAGCCGCAAGCGGACTCTCCTGCGAGTACCGCGACGAGGGAACGCTATGGGTCTCGCGGCATCGCGACGACGAATTGGAACTGGACCACATCCGCAAGATTCAGGAGGATCGCGGCCTCCCCGCTCGGCGACTGACCGGTCGGGAGACGCGGCAGATTGAGCCGTACCTTTCACCTCGGATCATCGGCGGACTGTTGGTCGAGACCGACCACCAGGTCAACAGCCGCAAGCTGATCCCTGCGCTGGCGGCGGCATGCCGGAGTATCGGCGTGGAGCTGCTTGAGCACACGGACGTCAATACGGTGGAGCGGTCGGGCGGCCGGATCGAGTTGACACTGCAATCCGGGGATGCGCTGTCAACTCTGTGTGCAGATCAGGTGTTGTTGGCCGCAGGAGTCTGGCTGGAGGAAGGGCTGGTCACCCCGCTGCCGCAAATTGGCATGCGGCCGATCAAGGGTCAGATCGTCCACCTCACCGGACAACCATTGGTCAATCGGGTGCTGCGCAACAGCGACGTCTACATCGTTCCCCGGGCCGGCGGCGAACTACTGCTCGGGGCGACAGAGGAGGAACAGGGCTTCGACATGCAGCCGACCGCCGGCGGAACGCTGGATCTGCTGCGCTATGCCTTCGAGATACTCCCCGGACTCTACGACCTCTACGTGAGCGAGATCGACGTCGGACTGCGTCCCGCGGTGTCCGACCATCAGCCGGTGTTAGGGCCAACCAATAGCGAAGGCATCTTCATCGCCGGCGGACACTATCGAGGCGGCGTCATCCTCGCACCAGCGACCGCGCACTGGATGGCCGAGCTGATGATGACGGACCGGGTGTCGCCCTCAATCGAACCATTCGGCATCGATCGTCTCATCGCACGGCAGCAGGAGGCGGCGGGATGACCGATCAACAGGTCTGGGATGTCGCGATCGTCGGGGCCGGCATCATCGGTCTCGCCTGCGCCTTCGAGTTGGGGCGACGCGGCCACAAAGTTGTCTTGATCGAACGCGAACAGCCCGGTCAGCAGGCGAGCCGGGTGGCGGCCGGACTGCTGGGCACGTCCACCCTGCCGGTCGGCGATGATGACGCCGTCTTCCCGTTGAAGCTCGACAGCCTGCGCCGGTTTCCTCAGTTCATCGCCAAGGTGGAATCGATCGGCCGGCGCAGCGCCGGGTATCGCATGGACGGCACGCTCTGGGTAGCCAGAACGGCCGAAGAGGATGCGCAGCTAGAGGCGTTGCACCAGGAGAGGGTGGAGCGAGGCCTTCGTTCCCAGAAGATCGACGCAAGCCAGATTTTCCAGGTCGAACCGGAGCTGCCAAACGGCCTGATCAGCGCCGTGCTCGTCGATGAGGACGTGCAGGTCGACCCGCGGCGTCTGCTCACGGCGCTGGAGCGCGCCATCGGCTACATCAGAGTGAGTCTCCGCACGGAGCGAACGGCGGTGGGGGGCGAGTACGACGATGCGGCAGGCGCCTGGCGGGTGTTCTTGCGCAGCTCCGATCCAAATGATGAACAGGAGACGCTGGAAGCCCGCGCCGTGCTGGTCACGGCCGGACCGTGGTGCGATCAGATTGTGGATGCAGCCGTCGACCAGGAATCGCCCCTGGCCCCCACTGGAGTTGGACCCGTGAAGGGGCAACTGCTGCGTCTTCGAGGGGCGCGCATCATCGACCGGGTCGTCCGCACAAACTCCGTCAGTCTCGCCCAGCGTCGGGACGGTGAGTTGATCGTCGCTTCGACCAAGGAACCTGAGGCAGGATGGGATCTCACGCCGACGGACCAGGCGCGGGAAGAGCTGCTGACTGAAGCCTGCAGCCTGATTCCGCGAATCCGTGAGGTAGAAATCGAGGAGCACAGCGTCGGCCTGCGTCCGGCCGTCGCCGATCACATGCCGATCGTGGGGTCAGCAGGTCAACCGGGTCTGTGGATCGCCACGGGACATTACCAGCATGGAATACTGCTGGCTCCGGCCACGGCCCACTGGCTGGCGGAAGCCATGGAGACAGGCGAAACGCCGGAGCTGCTCGCTCCCTACAGCACCGAGCGACTGGGACAACCGCGGATCAACACGGAGGCGGCATCGTGAGCGAAGCTCAGTCGGCTCTGTCGGTGACGCTCAACGGAGAAGCGGTCTCGATTTCCCATCGGCAGTTGACCGAAGCGTTGTGCGAGTTCGGCTACGACCCCGAGCAGCAGGGCATTGCGGTGGCGATCAACATGTCCGTCGTGCCGCGCAGCGAATGGACGCAGACGAGCATCGCCGACGGCGACCGAATCGACATCGTCGGCGCGAAACAGGGCGGGTAGGCAGATCGATGAGTGTGGCAAACGACAGGATCGAGAAGGACACCTGGACACTCGCCGGACGCGAGATGACCTCGCGGATCATCCTCGGCACGGCTCGCTATCCGTCACAGGAAACGCTGCTCTCGTCACTCGAGGCGTCAGGCACGGAGCTGGTCACGGTGGCGCTGCGACGGGTGAATGTCGGCTCGGCCGACGGCTCCGATCCGACCAACCTGTACACGCTGTTGACCGAGCGCGGCTACGGACTGCTGCCAAACACCGCCGGCTGCTTCACCGCTCCCGACGCGATCTTGCCCGCCGAACTGGCCCGCGAGGATCTAGGGGTCTCACTGGTCTAGCTGGAAGTGATTGCCGACGAGGACACGCTGCTGCCCGACACCGAAGGCCTGCTCGAGGGCGCACAGGAACTGGTCCGCCGCGGTTTCCAGGTCTTGCCATACACGAACGACGATCCGGTCACGGCGCGCAAATTGGAAGATGTCAGCTGCTCTGCGGTGATGCCGCTCGGCGCGCCGATCGGTTCCGGCCTGGGCATTCGCAATCCGCACAACATCCAACTGATCAAGGAACGCGCCAGTGTTCCCGTGATCGTCGACGCCGGCGTCGGGACGGCCTCCGATGTCGCCATCGCCTTCGAGCTGGGCTGCGATGCCGTGCTGATGAACACCGCCGTCGCGCGCTCGCGCAATCCCGTGCAGATGGCCCGCGCGATGAACGCGGCCGCCCGAGCAGGGCGCGACGCTTTTCTCGCCGGTCGGATGCCGCGCAAGTTCTACGCCGAAGCCTCTTCGCCGTCTGAGGGGATGATCTCACCCCTCGAGACCTCATGAGAGACAAACCATTTCGAGAACTCACTGGAGAAGGAGTTTGACCGTGTCCAACCCGCCCCTCTCGCAACGGCTCTGGGACGACAACCGCGACCTCGCCGAGGCCTGCCTGGAGCACCCCTTCATCGTCGGCCTCGCCGACGGCTCATTGTCCGAGTCCCGTTACGGCCTGTTCGCGCAGCAGGACCACTTCTACCTCGACGCCTACGCCCGCTCCTACGCCTGGGGCGCAGTCCGCGCCCAGGACTTTGCCACGCGGCGTCAGTTCGGATCGCTGCTGGCGGGCATCATGACCGAAGGCACCCTGCACGAGAAGACCGCGCCCGAGCTTGGCGTCTCGCTGGAGGACGTCCAGCCGCTGCCCGCAGCTCGCGAGTACACCGACTTCCTCCTGGCGACCGCTTCGCTGGGGACGATCGGCGAGCATATCGCCGCCATGGCCCCTTGCGCCAAGCTCTATGGGTGGCTGGGCACTCGGCTCGCCGATCAGCCCTATGACGAGCGCTATGGCTTCTGGATCAATATGTACGCCGGCGCGGGGTATCTGGAAAAAGTCGACATCATCATGGGCATGCTGGACGAGCACGGCGAGAACTCTGCGACCGAGGCGATCAAGTTCCGGACGGCAATGGAGCTCGAGTACCACTTCTTCGATTCAGCGTGGGTGAACGGTGAATCCGGGTGAGGGCGCCAATCCGGGCGGTTGCTGCGCTTCTTGGGGCGCTGTTGCTGGCGCTGAGCCTGCTGCTGACCGCATGTGGCGAGGATGAACCTGATCTGATTCGAGTCCAGCTCGACTGGACGCCGAATACGAACCACACGGGCCTATACGTCGCGCTCGCCGAGGGCTGGTACGACGACGAAGGAATCGTCGTCGAGGTCTTGCCCTACAGCGGCACGAACGGCGACCTGCTCGTCGCTGAGGGCGTGGCCGATGTCGCCTTCTCATTCGCCACCGTCGTGCCGTTCTCGCGGGCCCAGGGACTGGACGTTGTCAGCATCGCCGCGGTGCTGCAGAAGAGCCCGACCGAAATCGCCGCGCTCGAAGACGGCCCAATCAAGCGGCTCCGCGATATGGATGGCAAGCTCTACGCCGGTTGGGGACTGCCCTATGAGTTGCCTCAGTGGCGCACAGTGATCCAGGCTGACGGCGGTGAAGGCACCGCCGAACTGGTGGTACTCGATACGGGCGCATACGACGCGCTCCTTGCCGGACGCGTTCACGCGGTCGAGATTTTCGTCACCTGGGAAGGACTCGACTGGGATCGGCAGGGAATCAAGTACCGCACCTGGCGGCACTCCGATTTCGGTGTGCCCGACCGTCCCGCCGTGCTCCTGGTCACGTCGGGCGAAACGATCGACGAGAAGGAAGACGCCCTGATCCGGTTCATGCGCGCCACGTTGCGCGGCTATGAGTTCGCGGTCGAGGATCCCGATGAGGCGGGACGCCTGTTGATCGAGACCGCCGGCGAAGACGCCTTCCCCGAGCCGGAGCTCGTCTACGCCTCGGCGCAACTGTTGGCCGACGACTACTACCTCGCTTCGGACGGACGCTGGGGATCGCAGACGCTCTCACAGTGGTCCGGATATCCAGGATGGCTGTACGAGAACGGCCTGCTGACCGACGACGAAGGCGATCCCCTCTCGTCCGAACCGGATTGGTCAGCTCATTTCGACACGGAGATTATCGAGGCGGCGCGGGAGTAGCGCTGCTCGATGCTGCAAATCCAAGGTGTCGGCAAACGATACGGCACAGGCGATGGCGCTGTTGACGCCCTGACGGATGTGTCGCTGACCGTCGCCGACGGCGAGTTTGCCGCCTTGGTCGGTCCCTCGGGCTGCGGCAAGACGACCCTGCTCAACCTGATCGCCGGTCTTGACGAACATGACGCCGGATCGATCCTCGTCGATGGTGCATCGCCGACAGCCGAAGAGCGTCTCAACCATTTCGGCTACATGCCCCAGGAAGACTTGCTCTTCCCCTGGCGGTCTGTCATCGAGAACGTGTCGCTGGGACTTGAGGTGCAAGGCGTCGACAAGCGCGAGGCTCGGCAACGTGCCGCCGACCTGTTCCCTCAGTTCGGGCTGGCTGGATTCGAGCATCGGCGGCCGCACGAGTTGTCCGGAGGAATGAGGCAGCGAGCCAGCTTCCTGCGCACATACCTGCTGGGTCGACCGTTCCTGTTGTTGGACGAACCGTTCGGCGCGCTCGACGCCATCACCCGCGGCCAGCTGCAGTCGTGGCTGGCCGAGACCTGGAACCGGATCGGTGGCTCAGCGCTCCTGGTCACGCACGATCCGCACGAGGCGGTAGCGCTCTCGGACCGCGTCTATGTCATGTCGCCGCGCCCGGGGACGATCACCAACGTGCTAGAGGTCGATCTGCCTCGGCCCCGGACCACTCGCGCGGCGGAGACCGAGGCCGCGCATCAGCTGATCGACTACCTGAGGCATGAGACCGAAGCGGCGGAGGTGGTCGCGTGAACGGCCGGCCGCTTCGCCGCGAGTTGGCCGTCAGCATCGGCGCTCCGCTGGGTCTGGTGATGGTGGTGTTGGTCGGCTGGCAGACTTATGTCTGGCTCTCCGACATCCGTCCGCAGACGCTGCCGGGGCCAATCCGGATCGTGCGCGAAAGCGTTGAATCGGCCGGGTCGATCTGGGAGCACTCCCTGGTCACCATGTCCGAGGTGGCAGCAGGCTTCGCGATCAGCATCGTCTGCGCCCTGATCCTCGGACTGCTGCTCGATCTGTCAGCGCCGGTTCGCAGAGCGTTGTACCCGATCATCGTCGCCTCACAGACGATCCCGATACCCGTCGTCGCGCCGCTGATGATCGTCTGGTTCGGCTTTGGCGTGACTCCCAAGATCATCGTGATTGGTCTCTTCACGTTCGTACCGATCGTGCTCGGCTTCGCCGCCGGACTGGCGGCGACCGAGCGTCCGACGATCAACCTGATGCGCAACTTCGGCGCTTCGCGCTGGCAGATGTACCGCTACGTCAAAATCCCGGCGGCATTGCCGGATCTCTTCACAGGCCTGCGGATCGCCGCCATCTACGCCGTCCTCGGGGCAATTTTCGGCGAACTCGCCGGCGCGACCGACGGGCTCGGCATCTTCCTCGAACAGTCGCGGTTGTCCTTCCGCACAGATCTCGTGTTTGGCGCGATCTTCGTCGTGGCGCTGCTGAGCTACCTGCTGTTTCTCGGGGTGGTCCTCATCGAGCGCCGTACCATTCCCTGGCACTTCCTCAGGCGTGAATCATGATCCTGCACCGATTGATGCTGATCGCCGACCAGCAAGGCACCAACGGCCGCGCGTTACCCGATGTGATCGTGCGGGCCGCCAACGGCGTGGGCGGGAAGCTGGTCGTCCAATTCCGTGAGCGGGAGCTCTCGAATGCGGAGCTCATCGCAGTGATCAGAGCGGTCCAGCGACGCGTTCCGCCGCAGACGGTCTTGATCGTCAACAATCGGCCGGAGCTCGCGCAGGCCCTGGAGATCGGCCTGCATCTGCCCGCCGCCGCCGAAACGCCAGCTGGACAATACGCGCTGCTGGGACGCTCAGTTCACAACGAGTCGGAAACACACATCGCGCTGGCCGATGACGTTGACTACGCGATTGTCGGCACAATCTTCGAGACGGAGTCTCATCCCGGTCGGGCAGGGGCCGGCCTGGAACATCTTCGCGACATGCGGGACCTGCTGGGCAATGTCGCCTGCTACGCCATCGGAGGGATGACGATAGAGACAGCTCCGCAAGCGATCGAGGCCGGCGCCTGGGGCGTCGCCGTGCGCAGCGCGATCCTTTCCGCCGACGACCCATCCGAGGCCGCCTACCGCCTGGCCGCTAGCCTGCCGGCATGACGACCAACGCTCCGCTGAGGACCGTGATCGAGGGACACAACCCGTCGAGATTCAACTCGGTCACGCGCGCGCGGGCCATGCTCAACAACGGCCCCAACGCGCTGAACGCCATCGCGGACGACCTTCGCGGAGCGCTCTCGGACCCTTCGGACGTCTTGATCGACCGGCCTTCCCGGCTGTTGTACGCCACCGATGCGTCGCTCTACGAGATGGAGCCGGTGGCAGTTGTCTTCCCGCGAACGCCAGCCGACACCGAGGCTGCCGTCGGCGTCGCCCGAGCCCACAGTGTGCCGGTCCTGCCGCGCGGCGGTGGAACAAGTCTGGCTGGCCAGGGCGTCAACCATGCCGTCGTGCTGGACTTCACCCGTCACATGAACGCTGTCCTCGATCTTGATCCCGATCGCCGCCTCGCAAGAGTCCAACCGGGCCTGGTGCTCTCCGAACTGAACAAGGCGGCGCGCAAGTTCGGGTTGCACTACCCGATTGATCCCTCGACGGCCAATCGCGCGCCCATCGGCGGCGGGATCGGCAACAACTCTTGCGGCACGCACAGCGGTCTCTACGGCAAGACCGTCGACGTCGTCGACTCGATGGACGTCATCCTCTCGGACGGTGAGCAGCTCCGCTTCGATCAGCTGGACGAGCGTCGGCTGCGGGCTCTGATCGACGCGGGCGGACGCGAGGGTCGGCTCTACCGAGATCTGCGAGAACTCGCCGACCGCGAGCGAAGTGAAATTATCGAGCGCTACCCCGACATTCCCCGTCGCGTCTCGGGCTACAACCTCGAGACTTTGCTGGACCCAGAAGGCGTCAACCTCTCGCAGATGGTGGTCGGCTCCGAAGGCACTCTCGCCGTCGTCACCGAGGCGACTGTACAGCTCGCCCCGCTGCCGCGGCACCGCGGCATTTTGGCCGCGCACTTCCAGACGCTGATTCAGGCGGCCGAAGCGACGGTGGTCGCCAATCGACACAAGCCGGCAGCGATCGAGCTGGTCGACGACATCATCATCGAGCGTTGCCGCTCCAGTGTCGGCTACGCGCCGCTCGCAGAATTCGTCGTCGGCGAGCCAGGCGCAATTCTGCTGATCGAGTGCTTCTCTGACACCGACTCCGACCTCAACGACCAGCTCCGAACCATTCAGTCGGAACTCGAAGCACAGGGCATGGGATACGCCTTCGTGACCGAGACCGACTCGGCCGCGCAGGCAAAGATGTGGCAAATGCGCCAGGCCGGTCTGGGCCTGCTGATGTCGATGCACGGCGATCCCAAGCCGGGGGCATTTGTCGAGGACACCGCCGTCCCGCCCGAACGGCTGCCCGAGTTTGTCGCCCGATTCGATGCTGCGGTGCGGGCCAAGGGACTGCGGGCCGGCTACTACGGACATGCCGCCGCCGGATGCCT
>VXTH01000242.1:10200-15215 GCA_009837565.1 Chloroflexota bacterium
CGCGGCGCGTTCATGGAGAAGATGTACGGATCCCGCCTTGTCGATGCCTTCCGCGAGACGAAGCAGATCTTCGACCCTGACGGACTGTTCAACCCAGGCAAAATCATCGACACACCACCGTTCCGCGACAATCTGCGTCTCAGCCCCGAGACGATCAATCGCGAGCCCCAGGGGTGGCTTGATTTCACCTCCGAAGGCGGACTCGCCCGCGCGGCCGAGATGTGCAACGGCCAGGGCGCCTGCCGCAAGTTCGACGGCGGGATGTGTCCCTCGTTCATGGTCACCCAGGACGAGGAACATTCGACCCGCGGACGCGCCAACCTGCTGCGACAGGTGCTCAACGGCGCGATGCCGCTGGAAGAGCTCTCGGGCGAGCGATTGCACGACGCGCTCGACCTCTGCGTCGAATGCAAGGCCTGCAAAGCCGAATGTCCCTCGGGCGTTGACCTGGCCAAGATCAAGTACGAAGTCCTCGCGCACCGACATCGAGAGCGCGGCGTCCCCCTGCGCGATCGCGCCTTCGCCAACATTTCCACGCTGCTCCGACTCGGTTCATTGGCGCCCACGTTGGCCAACCTGGCAGGATCGACCCCCCTGGCGAAACTGGCCATGAAGCAGCTCGGCGTGAATCCGCAACGACCGTTGCCACGATTGGCCAATCAAACCTTCGATCGGTGGTTTCACCGCCGGGCCGGTTCAGCCCAGCGGCAGGCGTCAGCCGTGAGAGGCGACGTGGTCCTCTTCGACGACACGTTCACGAACCTTGTGCACCCGGAGGTCGGGATCGCCGTCACGACCATCATCGAGGCACTGGGCTACCGGGTTACCCGAGTGGAACAGCGAGCCTGTTGCGGACGCCCGTCGATCTCGAAGGGTCTGCTCGACAATGCCCGCTCGCTCGCCGAGCGTAACGTGGCGGCGCTGCTTCCATACGCCGCAGCGGGCATTCCGATCGTCGGAACCGAGCCGTCTTGCCTGTTGACCCTGCGCGACGAGTATCCGTTGCTCTTGCGAAATGAGGATGCGTCGCGCGTCGCTGCTCATGCCCTGTTGTTCGACGAGTGGCTCGCCCGGGAACTCGACCAGGACGACGCACCATCAATCTTCGCCGGCAGTCACGGACCGTTGAATGTGCACGCCCACTGCCACCAGAAAGCCCTGGCCGGCGTCGCTCAGACATTGTCGGTCCTGCAGCAGGCAGGCTACGAGCCCGAATTGATTGACAGCGGTTGCTGCGGCATGGCCGGCTCGTTTGGTTTCGAGGCCGAGCATCACGAGATCTCAAGAGCAATGGGGGAACTCTGCCTGTTTCCCGCGATCCGCGGGGCCAGGCACATTCCCGTCGCGGTGACCGGGGTCTCCTGCCGGCAACAGATCGGACACTTCACCGAGGCCCAGCCACGGCACGTAGTCGAGTATCTGGCGGCCGCTCTGAAGTAGGAAACGAAACTTGGTGCCGAGGGGCAGAGTCGAACTGCCGACACCACGATTTTCAGTCGTGTGCTCTACCAACTGAGCTACCTCGGCGCGATAGCTGACTCAGCATACACTCAGAACCGGTGCGCAAGCGGGACCGATCAGGGTCGCGACATGCTCTCAACCGTCGGCATGACGGCCACCCGGACCTCTTCGAAGACCTCTTCGATCGTGCCCCGCGCGTCAACCACATCCCAGCCGTAGCGGTCGGCCATCGCCGACATCTCGTGCAACTGCTCGCGCTGATGCTGCATGAAGCCGTCGTAGATGCTGCGGTCGTGCAAGTAGTCGCCGCCCGACTCCCAGAAGTCGAATCCGCGCTCGAGAATGCGCAGGACCAGATCCTCGGCGTCGATGTCGAGATAGATCGTTTGATCCGGAATCAGCGCGAAGCCGTAGATCTGCTCCAGCCACTCGCGCGCCGCGCCGCGCACGATCGCCCGGGCCATGAGCGAAAAGATGTAGCGGTCAGCCAGGACGACCATGCCCGCCTGCAGAGCAGGCAGCATGATTCGCTCGAACCGATCCCAGAAATCGGTCGCATAGAAGAGGTTCAGCGTGATCGGATCGAGCGTGTGGCCTTCCTTGGCCTGATCGATGCCCGGTCCGACCAGCGGCGAGCGACGCAAGCCACTGTCGACCACACCCCAGCCATTCGCCTCGAGATAGTCCCGCAGGATCGAGATGATTGTCGAACGCCCGACGCCATCAGTTCCCTCGATCGCGATCAGCCGCCCCGGGAGCCACTCCTGATCGATGCCGGGCGGCGGCTCGCCATAGAACTGGACCTTCGTCACAGGCCACCCCCGGCCGCGAGCGAGACGTAGCCGGTTTGCATGTGCGTTGGCACGTTCGTGATCTCGCGCCGAGGCATGTCCTCCAGTAGCGGCTCAACCAGGTCGCGAACCAGCACCTGTTGACTGACCAGCGACTGGTGAGCATCGACGCGCGTGATGTCGTACTCGTCGCACAACGTGTCGTATTCCTCCAGGATTCGTCCCTGGAACAGCCGGAACGACTCGCTCACATCCTCAGAGAGTCCGAGGTCCATTCCCGCTTCGTAGAACTTGATCTCGGCCCGCGCCGCGCCGATCCGGCGGATCGACTCCTCCAGCGAGACGTGGAAGTACAACGCGAGCTCCGGCGGTGGAGCGAATGAATAGAGATCGCGGACCCACTTGCGATTGACGCCTCTGGCCGCATCGCGAGCGAACGCGGTGTAGATGTAACGGTCGGCCAGAACAATCACGCCGGCCTGTAAGGCGGGGAGAATCTGCTCGTGGGTGCGGCTGGCGAAATCAGCCGCGTGGATCAAACTGAACGACATCGGCGTCAGCAGCTGCTTGCGCTTGCCCCGCTTGGTGGTGTCACGAACGATCGGCGAGGAGTTCCATTCCGTGAACACCGTCACGTAGCCCTCGCTGCGCAGCCATTTGTGCAGCAGGTCCAGTTGCGTGCTCTTGCCCGATCCGTCAATCCCCTCGACCACAATCAGCCGGCCGGGCAGGTCCATGAATTCATTGGATGTCGACACCGTCGGTTCCCTCCGACGTGCAATCCCGGACAATAACCCCGGCAGGTTGCACGCAAACGCTCGATCCCTGGCTACAGGTTAACGAATCGGCGAGAACGCGAATCGAAGCGCTGAGGATACCTCAGGCTCGTTCAATGACTGGCAGGCTGCGTCAGCGTCGCCACTCGGCGATGTTCCACATTTCGCTGTCCCATGCATTGAAGCGAATCCCCTTGAGCGTTCTGGCGTGGGCGGAGACGACGCCTCGGCTGACCAGCGGAATCTGAACGTAGCTCCGCACGAGCATGTCGTTCAGCTGCTTGACCAACGCCTGGCGTTCGGGGCCCAGCGGCAATTGAGGCAGCGGCTCATAGGCGGCGTCGTACTCCGGCATGCAGGCGCGCGCGATGTTGCCGCCTCCCCAGAGATTCTCGCGCGTCGCGATCTGGCCGCAGAGCAGATCGGCAAGGGCAATCTGCGGCTCAATCCCGCTCCCCGTGGTGTACATCTGCACGTCGGCGAAGAAGCGTCGATAGGTCTGCTCGGCGTCGTCGATCGGATCGCCCCCGAAGTACACGCCGGCGTCGAAATCCAGCAACTCGGTCTCAATCCCGATTTCCCGCCACCAGTGCGCGATCAACCCCTGGGTCAGCTGGCGAATCGTGTTGGTCGACGTCATGAACGTCACACGCAGCGGAACGCCCTGATGCTCGCGAATCCCGTCTCCGTCGGTATCGAGCACGCCGTGCTCGTCGAGCAACTGCTTCGCGCCGTCAAGGTCCTGAGCCAGACACACGTCGTTTGCTCCGGATCGATAGCGCGGAGGTCCGGCGACCAGGTCGCACTCCGGCCGGCCGGCAAACCCGTACAGCGCCGCGATCCGGTTTCGGTCGATTGCCATCGACATCGCCTGACGAACCGGTTGGAACGACAGAAACGGATGTGGATTCCGCCCGTCCAGATACTCGGAGCGGTCATCGCCCAGCGACCGGTCGGGGTTGGTCTGGTTCAGCACGACCCGCTCGACCAGGTCGGCGAAGGCGGTGACCACCGTTCCGTGGCCCATCGCTTCCAGATCGGCGAGTAACGACGGCTCAACCTGCAGGTTCCAGGCGTAGTCGGCTTCGCCGCGCTCCAGCAGCGCGCGTGCCGCATCTTCCGCGTTGCCGCCGCCTGTCAGCACCACCTCATCGAAGTACGGTTTCTCGCCCCGATAGTGAGGATTGCGTTCGTAACGGACCTCGGCTTCAGGCGTAAACGAGACGATCCGGTACGGCCCGGTTCCCAGCGGAGCAAGGTGTTCCTCCGGGCAGTCGCGAGCGGCTTCGCCAATGCAGTCGGCGAACTGGGTGCGGCTGATGATCGGCGAACCGGCGCTGACAAATGCCTGATACGGATACGGCGTGGCTGCTTCGAAGCTGATCTTGACCGTCCGGCTGTCCAGGGCTTCGACCGCCCTGATTCCCGCGAACACGTCCTTCGCCGTGCAGCCGGTTCCTTCGTCGACGCAATAGCGCCAGGTGAACACGACGTCCTCGGCGGTCATGTCGCTGCCGTCCGACCACTTGAGGCCGTCTTTCAACTTCCAGGAGATGGAGAGCGAGTCGGCCGACAGGCCGCCGTTCTCCAGCGTCGGGATCTCCTCCGCCAGCGCAGGTATCAGGACGCCGTCCGGGTCGTAGTGGGCCAACGGTTCTAGCGTGATCGCGCCGGCGTCGCGGTCCTTGTAGCCACCCGACTGATACGGCCCGGCCACCGACGGCGCCTGCCAGTAGACGATTGTCAGGACTTTCGGATCGCCGCCGCACCCGACCAGCAACCCCAATCCCACCAGGAGCAAACAGGCGGCAAGAACAGCGCGCGCAAGCATCTTCCAGGGTCGGGTAGGCATCCGCATGACGGCGAGTCTAGAGGTCGGCCGAACTGCCGCCCCTCGTCGGCTACGCCGTTGACGTCGGCCTGGGAGCGATTTTGAAATAGAATTTAGGGCCCAAGCCCAGGGTCGTATTAAAAACACCCGACCCCC
>VXTH01000242.1:15225-16411 GCA_009837565.1 Chloroflexota bacterium
GGCCAGGTGTGAGGACCTCTCCGCCGTCCCGGCTACTGCTCAGCGATCGCTCGCGCGTTTCCGAGCAGAATGCCGATGTAGGTCGGATTCTCTTCCGTGGGCTGCGACCAGATGATGCCCCGTTTGGCTCCGGTCTCCGCTGCGACCGCATCGAGGGCCGAAGAATCGAACTGCTGCTCGTGGAACACCGTTTCCACGCCCTCATGCTCGATCAGCTCAATCAGCTCCGCAATCGCTTCGGCGCTGATGCCCTGTTCCGGTCCTTCGATCAGGAAGCCGGCAATCTCCAACCCGTAGCGTCGAGCGAAGTACGCGAACGCGTCGTGGAAGGTGACCAGCAGGCGGTGGTGGTCGGGCACGGCCTCGATCAGCGCCCGCGCTTCCGCGTCGGCTGCTGCAACCTCGCCGAGGTAGAGACCAAGACGGTCGCTGAAGACGTTCGCATCGTCCGGGCTCAGGTGGCTGAGCTCTTCCGCGATGGCCTCAATGGCGACGGAGGCCAGATCGGCGTCGAACCAGTAGTGCGGATCCTCGGAGCCGTGATGGTGGTGGTGCCCGTGAGCGTCGCCCTCATCTTCGTGCTCCTCATCCTCGTGTCCGTGTTCGTCCTCTTCGTGCTCGTCCTCTTCGTGCTCTTCGCCTTCGTCGTGTCCGTGTTCGTCCTCATCGTGGCCTGCGTGGGGCGAGCCGCCTGAGTCGAGGACGCCGACAAAGGCCAGGCTCGACGGCGCGCCGCCGACCTCCCATTCCTCTTCAATCTCCATGTGAGAGAGATGCACGCCGAGGACATGACCGCTGTTCGGATCGGCGACGTACATCATGTCGCCGACAACGATGATCGCCGCTCGCCCGGCTTCGCCCGGTTCGACCAGCGCCATTGTCTCTATCAGATCGCCGTCGTGCGCGTCCAGCGCGTGCAACACGCCGTCGGCGCCGAGCACGTAGAAGATCTCGCCGTCGCTGGAGAACGCCGTCGCCATGCTCGGCTCGCTGAACACCTGGCGCATCTCGCCGTGGGCTACGTCGATCAGCCAGATGCCGTCGTCGGCGAAGCCCTGCTCGTCGCGGTAGGAAGCCCTGCCGAAGAAGTGCTCCACGTGGTGATGACCGTAGACCGAGCCAATCCGCGAGTCCTCGCGCATCTCCGCCGGGTTGTCGACGAAGTCGTGCTCGTACTCGCCGTCGT
>VXTH01000299.1:0-4863 GCA_009837565.1 Chloroflexota bacterium
CGGCGGGCCGCCGACGACCTCGGTCGCGGACCGGCTCCATCTCCAGGAAGTCGCTGCGTCGATTCCAGCGATGGAGCGCGATCAGGTGCTGGCCAACGCACCGCAGCGCGAAGACGAGTACTTCCGCGTCCACGCCGTGCTCGACCAGTCATGAATGCGCCTAGCGAACCCGAGCTGCTGACGATCACGTTGGCTGAGGGCCGCCGACGGCTGCTTGCCGGTGAAGTCACCTCAGGCCAACTGACCCAGATGTTCCTCGATCGGATCGCAGCCACCGACGACGCGGTCCGCGCATTCGTCACGGTGACGGCGGAGTCGGCCCTCGAACAGGCAGCTGAAGCGGACGCGGCGCTTGCTCGCGGCGACGCCACGGCCCCGCTGACTGGTCTGCCAGTCGGCCTCAAGGACGTGCTGATGACCAGAGGCGTCCGGACGACAGCCGGCTCCAGGATGCTGGACAGCCTGGTTCCGCCCTACGACGCGACCGTCGTCGCTCGCCTGCGCGACGCTGGAGCAATCTCGCTGGGCAAGCTCAACATGGACGAGTTCGCGATGGGTTCTTCGACTGAGCACTCAGCCTGGTTTCCGACGGCCAATCCCTGGGATCACGAGCGCGTGCCGGGCGGCTCCTCGGGCGGCTCGGCCGCTGCGGTCGCCGCTCGCCAGTGCATCGCCACGCTCGGTTCCGACACGGGTGGCTCAATTCGCCAGCCCGCCTCGTTTTGCGGCGTGGTTGGACTCAAACCGACATATGGCCGGGTCTCTCGCTACGGCCTGATCGCGTTCGCCAGCTCGCTCGATCAAATCGGACCCTTCACCAGCACCGTCGAAGACGCTGCGCTGCTGCTGCAGGCGATCGCCGGACCGGATCCGCTTGATTCCACCTGCTATGACGAACCGGTCCCTGATTTCAGCGAACGACTGGACCGCGGACTCGACGGCCTGCGCGTCGCAGCGCCGCAGGAGTTCTTCGGCGACGGCATGGACGACGACGTCGCGAGCGCTGTTGAGACGGCGCTCGAACTGCTGGCCGCCAACGGAGCGACCATCGACCGCACGCCGTCGATGCCGTCCGTGCCGATGGCTCTGCCGGTCTACTACATCCTCGCGCCCTCGGAATGCTCGGCCAACCTGGCCCGCTTCGACGGGGTCAAGTACGGCTACGGCGCGCGCGGTGGCGAGTCGATGTGGGCCGACATGGAAGCCACACGCCAGCACGGCTTCGGCCGCGAAGTCAAACGACGCATCCTGCTGGGCGCCTACGCGCTTTCGGCTGGCTACTACGACGCCTACTACCTACAGGCGCAGAAAGTGCGCACCCTGATCCGAAGGGAGTTCGATCGGGTCTTCGCCGAGCACGACGTGATCGTCGCTCCCACGGCACCGACGGTCGCATTCAGGCAGGGCGAGATCACCGACCCGTATCAGATGTATCTCAACGACATCTTCACGATCCCGGCCAACATCGCCGGACTCCCCGCAATCTCCGTTCCCGGAGGATTCGGCAACGGGGGGATGCCGGTCGGACTCCAGTTCGTTGGCCAGCGACTGGACGAGACCACACTGCTGGGCGTTGCCAACGCCTACGAGCAACTGACACAATGGCCCACCTTCCCGACGGGGAATGTTGGCTCAACGTAACGAGAAACGGTGCGACAGCGTCCGGCACTGACACTGCCGGTTTCTTCACGTAAAGTTCGATCTTGATGGATCCAATTCTCGAACCCGTCCTCCGCGAACTCGCGCGCGACGCCCGCCAGTCGGCGGCGCAGATCGCCGAGCGCGTCAATGCAGACGAAGCAAGTGTTGCGGAGGCGGTCCAGGACGCCGAAGAGCGCAGCATCATCCTCGGCTACGGCGCCAAGATCAACTGGGAAACGCTCGGCCTCTCAACCGTCTACGCGGTCGTTGAGGTCACTGTGGAGCCGCAACCGAATGTCGGCTACAACGCCGTCGCTCGGCGAATTGCCCGCTTCGACGAGGTGCAGACCGTCTACTTCGTCTCCGGCGCCTACGACCTGCTGGTCATGATTGCCGCCGACAACATGCGGGGCATTTCCGACTTCGTCGGCGAACGCCTGGCCACGATGTCCGGCGTCAAGGGCACCACCACTCGCGTTCTCATGCGCCGCTACAAGGAAGACGGCGTCTACATCGACGCCGACCTACAGAACGACCGCCAGAAGGTCGTCTTTTGACCCGTCAATCGCAGCAGTAGGAATGAGTTCAGAGCGAGAGAACCATGCCGATAGCGTCCAACGACCGCCCATACTCGAGCGACGACGATCCCCGGCGTACCGGCGCCGCGGGTGCCGGATCGGCGGCTGCGGCGCAAGGTGCGGGATCGGCGGATGGAGCAGCTCGGGTCGCCGAGCGGGTGCAGGCTGTGCCCGGCTCAGGCATCAGGCGCTTCTTCGACATCATCGCCTCGATGGACCACGTGATCTCGCTCGGCGTGGGTGAGCCAGACTTCGTCACGCCCTGGCCGATCAGCGAAGCGGGCATCCGTGCGATCGAGCAGGGTCACACGCACTACACCTCGAATCTTGGGTTGCTGGAATTGCGGGAGGCGATCGCGCGCGATCTCGAACGCCGCTACGGCGTCGAATGGGATCCGCGCGAGGAGCTGCTGATCACCACCGGCGTCTCTGAGGGCCTCGACCTCGCCGCCCGAGCGATCATCAATCCCGGCGACGAGGTGATTGTCGCCGATCCGTCGTACGCCGCGCACGCGCCCGCGGTCGTGCTCGCCGGCGGCGTGCCGGTGCCGATCACAACGCGTGCCTCGCAGGGCTTCGCCCTCGACCCCAAGGCAGTCGAAGCGGCTATCACTCCCAGGACCAAAGCTCTGCTGATCGCCTACCCCTCCAATCCCACCGGCGCGGTGCTCGAGCGACCGACACTAGAGGCGCTCGCCGAGATCGCCCGCCGACACGACCTCCTCGTGATTTCTGACGAGATCTACGACCGCCTCGTCTACGGCGGCTTCGAGCACACACCGATCGCCTCGCTGCCGGGAATGAAAGAGCGCACGATCACGCTGGGCGGCTTCTCCAAGTCGCACGCGATGACCGGCTGGCGCGTCGCCTGGGCCGCTGCGCCGTCCGACCTCTTTGCCGGCATGCTGAAGATTCACCAGTACGCGATGATGTCTGCGCCAACGGTGGCCCAGTACGCCGCGCTGGAGGCCGTTCGCGCCGGTGAGGAATACGTCGTCGCCATGCGCGAGGAATACGACCGCCGCCGGCAGTTGATGTGGCGCGGATTCAACAAGCTCGGCCTGGCCTGCGCCGAGCCGCGCGGCGCGTTCTACGCCTTCCCCTCGGTCGCACAGACCGGTTACGACGACGAGACGTTCGCCGAACAACTGCTGATCCAGGAACAGGTCGCCGTCGTACCCGGCTCTGCGTTCGGCGCGGCCGGCGCCGGACACGTGCGAGCCTGCTACGCGACCAGCTACGACGAGATCGAGGACGCACTCGAGCGCATCGGCCGCTTCCTCCACTACGCTCCCCTGGCCAAGTAACGGGGGTCACGCGGCCTGGAGACCAACGAGCAGCCGCTAGCCTGCGGCCATGACCTTTCGCCTCAACCCGACTCCGGGAGAACCCGAACCGGAAGACCTGACGCTGAGAATCACCGGCGTGCAGGCGCGTCCCCGACCGGTCGAGGAGGGCGAACCCGACCCCTCGCGCCTGGAACTGCGTCTCGGTACGACCCGGGGCGAGATCAGTGCCCTGCTCGATGTCTCGGAAGGACAGACCGGGGCGCTGATCACGTGTTCCGGAGCAATGGGCGGCGAGCACGAGGTCCGCGGTCCGGCCGACAGCGTCTATCAGCGGTTAGCGGAGCAGTTGCCCGGCGAAGGCGTATCAGCGCTTCGCATTCACTACCGAACAGCCGGGGAGTTCGAGGAATGCGTCCTCGACCTGCTCGGCGCCTGCTCGTTTCTTGCCGGCCTTGGGGCCGAGCGAATCATCCTGGCTGGCCACTCCTTCGGCGGCGCCGTGGTGATCAAGACCGCCCAGATCATGCCTCAGGTCCGTGGGGTGATCTCGCTATCGCCGCAACTCTTCGGCACGCGACAGGTCGATGAGATGCACAAGCCTCTGCTGCTGATCCACGGCACGGCAGACGCGATCCTCCACCACATGGCCTCGGAGGACATCTACGAGCGAGCCAACGATCCGAAAAAACTCGTGCTGGTCCCGGATGGCGGGCACGGCCTGGCCGAGGATCCCGAGACCGTCAGGTCAGAGATGCACCGGTTCGTCCACGAACACGCCGGCCCGCAGTAACCCCGACTACTCGTCGTTGTTGTTGCCATTGCCCGACGCCACGCCGACGCCGAGCCGCTCGGCGATCGTGCGAGCGGCGTTGGTCAGCTCCATCGGGATGATCCACTTGGTGCTGTCGCTGTTTGCCAGATTGCGCAGCGTTTCGAGATATTGCAGACCCATGGTGTTGCCGTGGGCGAGCTGGGCGGCCGAGTTGATCGAGTTCAGGGCGTCAGCGTAGCCTTGCGCCTCGAGGACCTGGGCCTCCCTGTGACCCTCGGCTCGCAGGATCTGCGCCTGTTTCTCACCTTCGGCCTCGAGAATGGCGGCCTGGCGCTCACCCTCGGCGACGTTGATCTGCGCGTCGCGTGAACCCTCGGACTCGGTGATCTGCGCACGCCGCGTTCGTTCCGCCGACATCTGCCGGGTCATCGCCTCGGCGATCGCCGGCGGCGGCTCGATCTCGCGGATTTCTACCGCGGTCACCTTGACGCCCCAGCGGTTCGTGACGTCATCGAGCTTGACCTGCATCTGATCGTTGATGTCGTCGCGCCTCGAGAGAACTTCGTCCAGGTTCATCTCACCA
>VXTH01000299.1:4873-15905 GCA_009837565.1 Chloroflexota bacterium
GCAATGTGGTGGTTGCGAGCTGGCGGGCGGCTCCGAGGTAGTCGCGAACTTCGAGCACCGTGCGCTCGGGATCCATGACCCGCAAGTAAACGACGAAGTCGACATCGACGCCGGCGTTGTCTCGCGTGATGTTGCGTTGCGGCGGCACGTCGAAGTACTGCTCGCGCATATCGACTTTGGTGCCAGCCTGGATGATTGGAATCACCCAGACCAGTCCGGGACCCTTCATCCCGACGTAGCGGCCCAGCTGGAACTTTGCGATTCGTTCGTAGTCGCGGACCATGTTGATAACAGCCATCGGATGCTCCTCTATTGCCTATCGTTGCCGACTGCCGGTCGTTCGCTCGCAGCGAGTATATGGATTCGCTCTCAGTTGAATGTACACAGGCGACGGGCTTCCGCGCGATCCTTGGGCGGCGCATAAGCTGCCTCTTGTGAACGAACCCGATCGTGACCCGCTCCCCGAGTCGGAAGTTCCCTGGCAGACCAGGGTCTTTCGCAGCCGCGCCTATGCCTGGCTGGAAATGTCCCGGCCCGCCACCGGGACCTGGTTGCTCGTCTCGGCCGCACTGATGGTCCTCACGGCGGCTGAAGGCTCGCTCGAATGGGGCCTGCCATTTCAGTACGGGGCGATGATTGTGGCGTTCGCGTACGCGGCGGCATTGATTGGCAACGCACTCGATGCCGAGATCGATTCGACCACGCGTCTCATGCGGCCGATTCCGTCCGGCAAGATTTCGTCTCGTGGGTCGTTGATTGGCGCAGCGGTGCCATTCGCACTCGGCACCGCGATCGGATTCGCGACTGACTGGCGGGTCGGCGTCATCGGCCTGGCCATGCTTGCGGCCAGCGCGATCTACAACTTCGCCTGGCGCGGATCGATTC
The DNA here is from genome assembly GCA_009837565.1 of Chloroflexota bacterium. Taxonomy (GTDB): domain Bacteria; phylum Chloroflexota; class Dehalococcoidia; order Bin125; family Bin125; genus Bin125. The sequence goes on from VXTH01000299.1 coordinate 5,759, forward strand.
TGGGATTCCTGGCCTTTGCGCTGATCGGCGTGCTCTTGCCAGTCGGGGCGATTCAGACTGCGGATGAGGGCTTCTCCAACGCTCATCTGATCTGGGTCGTTCCCGTGGGGGCGTTGTCCGGCGCGGCCACATTCATGATCTACAAACTGCCCGACTTCGAGCTCGACGATTTCGATGGTGCGCGCTCCGTCCTGCATTGGCTGGGGATCGACACCGCGATCTCAATGTCCTGGGCAGTGGTCGCCGCCGCACTGGCGCTCTCGGCCGCATCGATCAATCTCTCGGGCGGCAACCTCGCCTGGCTGCTCGGTCCGTTGCTCTACTTCATCGTGGCCGGTCTGTTCTGCATCTGGTTGCTGATGAGGCGCGTCTCCGAGGTGCGCCTACGACTTCAGCGCTGGCTGATCGTCCCGTTCTTGCCGCTCTTGCTGATCGGTTGGCTGGGGGCCGCCGCTTCGGTCTGAACGGGTCCTGAATCCGTAGACCAACTGATCCGCTAGGTTGATCGCGCAGACTCCAGGAGTGCGCAATGTCCGAACCGACCAACTGGCAACCCGAAGTCGATGAACTCAATCTGCGGCGCAAGCTGGCGCTCAAGATGGGCGGCGAGGAACGCGTCAACCGCCAACGGGAGTTGGGCAAACTAACCATTCGCGACCGCATCGACGCGCTCGTCGACCCCGGCAGCTTCCACGAGATCGGCGGTCTGGCCGGGTACGGGACATACGAAGACCGCGAGTTCAGGGACTTCACACCGCTGCCCTACATCGGCGGACTGGCCAAGGTTGACGGCCGCTCGGTCGTGGTCGGCGGCGAGGATTTCACAGTCGGCGGCGGGGCCGCCGACATCAGCACCCAGGAGCGCTTCAAGAGCCTGTTTCTCGCCGACATGGCTCGTGAGTACCGCGTGCCGCTGATCGTCTTCCACGAAGGCGCCGGCGCCAACGTCGCCGCGGAAGGCGACGGGCACGGGCACCTGCCCAGTAGCTTCGATGTGTTCGGTCCCGACATCCGCGCCGGCCAGGAAGTGCCGCTCGTCTTCGGCGCCTCCGGCTCGACCGCCGGCGGAGTCGCGGCGCGGGTGATGCTCGGACACTTCACGGTGATGACGCCCCAGGGGGCGTTGTTCGCCGGTGGTCCGCCACTGGTCAAACGGGCGCTGGGACTCGACATCACCAAAGACCAGCTGGGCGGGCCGGACATTCACGTGGCCCAATCCGGAGCCATCGATAATCGGGCCACGGACGAGTACGACGCGATCGACCAGATGAAGACGTTCCTCAGCTACATGCCGCAGAACGTCTATCAGCAACCGCCGTTCAAGGCGACCGACGATCCGCCCGACCGCGAGGAGGAGGCGCTGCTCAGCATCGTCCCGCGCAAGCGGACCAGGCCGTACAACATGCTCAAGCTGATCAAGCTCCTGGTCGACGACGGCGAGTTCTTCGAGATCAAGCCGGAGTTTGGCACGACGGTGCACACGCTCTTTGCCCGGGTCGGCGGTTATGTGGTTGGCATTGTGGCCAACAATCCCAGCATGCTGGCCGGCGCGATGACCGCCGACTCCGCTGACAAACAGGGACATTTCGTCGAGCTCTGTGACCACTTCCACATTCCGATTGTGTTCATCGCCGACGTGCCCGGCTTCATGCTGGGTCCGCAGGCCGAAGCTACGGGCACGCTGCGTCACGGCATGCGCGCCTACTGGGCGACGTACCTCGCCTCAGTTCCCGTGTTCACCGTGATCACGCGTAAGAACTACGGCATGGCCGGTCAGGCGACGGCCAACGTCGGCACGATGAACTACCGCGTCGGCTGGCCGTCCGGAGACTGGGGTTCGATCCCGATCGAGGGAGGCGTCGCCGCGGCGTACCGCCGGGAGATCGAGAGCGCCCCCGATCCGGACAAACGACGACGCGAGATCGAAGAGCACCTGCTCCAGTTCCGCAACCCGTTCCGCACGGCGGAGGCGTTCGGGATTGAGGACATCATCGACCCGCGCCAGACCCGCTCCTACATCTACCGCTTCCTCGAGCATGCCTACGACACGATCTCGACCACCCTCGGCGTCAAGGGCAAAGCGGGAGTCCGCCCTTAGACTCGGTCGAGAGCGCCTCAACAGACCAAGAAACGAGTGTGAACATGTCCGACATCTTCAGCGTCGACCCCAACCTCCCCGATTGGATCCGCGAGCACACCGAGCAATATCTCGGCTCCGGCGGTGAAGAGGGCCACATGTGGGACCGGCCCGACGGTTCCGGCCCGATTCCCTGTCTGCTGCTGGCGGCCAGGGGCCGGCGCTCAGGTGAGTGGCGCACGCTCCCGCTGATCTACGGCGAGGCCGACGACGCCTACGTGATCGTGGCCAGCAAGGGCGGACACAAGAACCACCCGGCCTGGTACCTGAACATCGACGCCAACCCCGATGTCCAACTGATGGTCGGCACCGAGCAGTTCGAGGCCACCGCCCGCACCGCCGAAGGCGCCGAGCGCGACAAGCTGTTCAGTCTGATGGCCAAGGACTTCGCGCCGTATCTCGATTACGCAATCCGGGCAGGCGGCGCGGGACGGCAGATCCCGATCGTGGTGCTCGAGCGGAAGTAACTACCGGAGGTTGGCCACTTCCGGAAGGGACGCGGGCAGTCCGATTGCCTCCTTGACGTCGGCCAGGACCTCCGCCGCAATCACGCGCGCTCGCCGGGCGCCATCAATGAGGATTTCATCGACTGCGCCCGGATCGGTCGACAGTTCCTGCCGGCGGGCTCGGATCGGGGCAAAGTAGTCGTTGACGGAGTCAGTCAGCATCTGCTTGCAGTCGACGCAGCCGATCTCGGCGCTACGGCAGTCTGAGGCGATCTGCGGTTGCTTGTCCGGTCCGAAGAAGCCGTGCAGTGAGTACACGTTGCAGACCTCGGGCCGGCCCGGGTCGTTGCGGCGGACTCGCTGCGGGTCGGTGATCGCAGTGCGGATCGCCTGGAATGTCTCCTCGGGCGTAGCAGCCATGTCGACGGCGTTGCCGTAGGACTTGGACATCTTGCGGTTGTCGAAGCCCAGGACCATCGGCGCGCTGGTCAACTCCGCTTCCGGCTCGGGGAAAGTGTCGCCGAAGATGTTGTTGAATCTGCGGACGATCTCGCGGGCCAGTTCGAGATGCGGTAACTGGTCCTCGCCGACCGGCACCTTGTTGGCCCGGTAGAGCACGATGTCGGCAGTCTGCAGGACGGGATAGCCGACCAGGCCGTAGTTGACATTCTCGGGCTGCGACTTGGCCTTCTCCTTGAACGTGGGCACGTTCATCAGCCGGCCGATCGGGGTGACCATCGAGAGCAACAGATGCAGCTCGGAAATCTCCGGCACATGGCTCTGGGCGTAGAGGATCGTTTCCTCGGGGCGGATACCGGCAGCCAGCAGGTCGATCGCGGTCTCGCGCACGTTGTCCCGCAGTTGCTCGGTCTCGGTCAGCGTGGTCAACGAGTGCAGATCGACGATCGAGTAGATGCACTCATATTTGTCCTGCAACGCGACGAAGTTCTGGATCGCGCCGAGGTAGTTGCCGATGTGCTGTCGGCCGGTCGCGCGGATGCCCGCGAACACGCGATCCTGCATATCCGTCTCCGTCTCTGGTTGGTCGTCTCTACTGGAACATTACATTTCGTCGGGCGCGTCGACGCCGATCAGCTTGAGCGCGGCCGCCAGCCCCGCCTGAGCCGCCTGCGTGAGCGTCAACCGCGCTCCGGAGCGTTCCGGTTCGTCAGGTACGACGATCCGGAGGGCGTCGTAGAACTGCGTGAACGCCTGGGCCAGACTCTGCGCGTAGTAGGTCAGATGGTGCGGCTCTCTTCGCGCGGCCATGTCGGCGACCAGTTCCGGCAACCGCAGGATTTCGCCAATCAGGACGGATTCCTGTTCCTCGATTAGCAGTTCCAGATGGTCCGACGACGGGTCCAGGCCAGCTTCCGCTGCGTTGCGCAAGACGCTGGCGCAGCGCGCGTGAGCGTATTTGACGTAGGAGGCTGGATTCTGGCGCGGATCGGCGGATGCCGCCGCGGCCAGGTCGAAGTCCATCTGGGCATCGGCCGAGCGCTGGAGCATGAAAAACCGGGCGGCGTCCGCGCCGACCTCTTGCACGAGCTCTCGCAACGTCACGATCTCGCCGGTCCGCTTGGACATGCGAACGCGCTCGTCCCCGCGGCGCAGGTGCACGAGCTGGTAGAGCAGCACTTCCAGCGATTCTCCGTCTCCGCCGACGGCGGACACGGCCGCCTTGGTCCGCGCGACGTGACCCTGGTGGTCGGCGCCCCAGACGTCGATCACGGTGTCGAACTCACGAGTGAGGAACTTGTCGTAGTGGTAGGCGACATCCGAGGCGAAGTAGGTTGGCTCCCCGGAGGAGCGGATGAGGACGTTGTCCTTGTCCTCGCCCAGATCCTCGGAGCGGAACCAGACGGCGCCTTCCTTTTCAATCACGAAGGAGCCGCTGCGCAGGCGTCCCATGGCGACGTCGTAGGTAGACGTCTCGTTCGCGCCGTCGTAGAGCGCGGATTCCCGCTGCCAATGGTCGAACTCGACCCGCAGCAGGGCCAGGTCGTCGCGAATCTGCTCGATCATCAGTTGCAGCCCGCGCTCGGAGAGATCCGGCGGCGGGTCATCGCTGCTCTGCAGCCAGCGGTCGCCTTCCTCGTCTTTGAGCTGTTTGGCCACGTCGACCATGTACGCGCCCTGGTAGCCGCCCTCGGGCAGCGGGACTTCTCGTCCAAACTGCTGCTGATAGCGGGCGAACAGGGTACGGCCGAAGAGGCGAATCTGCGCGCCGGCGTCGTTGACGTAGTACTCGCGCTGGACCTCGAATCCAGCTGCATCCAATACGGAGGCCAGCGCATCGCCGAGGACCGCGCCGCGTCCGTTGCCGACCTGCAGCGGTCCGGTCGGATTGGCCGAGACGAACTCGACCTGGACGCGATGTCCGGAGCCCTGGTCGACCCGTCCCCATTGGTCTCCGGCGTCGATCACGGTGAGCAACAGATTGCGCTGCCACTCGGCATCGAGCGTGATATTGATGAATCCCGGCCGGGCGACATCGACGTCGGCGATTGGCTCGGTGCGCATGATGCGCTGGGCAATCGCCGCGGCGACGTCCATCGGCGGCATCCGCACGGCGCTGGCCAGCCTCAAGGCGACGTTGCAGGAATAATCGCCGTGTTCGCGCTCTTTGGGCCGTTCGATTCGCAGCTCGATCGGTGGAATCGGCGGCAACGGGCCGTCGGCCTGCGCCAGTTCCAGGGCATTGCGGACCAGTTCGCCGACCAGATCCCGCGTCGCGCGCGCCATGTCGAAATCACACTTTCATTCGCCAGACTCACACTGTAGTCGGGCGTCGGCCAAAGGATCAGGATATCGCGGGTCGAGTGCGACACACTCGACTACCGTGGGCTGATTCACGCGCAGCCCAAAGGCGGATCCCATTGTTCCCGCGCTTGTCGCGGGAATCTCGCTTGATTCTGCATAGCCTCGCCATTCACGGAACCCCTACCGTTCCGTGGGGCCGTTCGGATGTCATTGGCCCTACGGACCAATGCGAGATACCCGCGACAAGTGCGGGTATGACGGAGAAAACTGCGGTGACTGCGTCCTGCATCGAATCGCGCTAATGCACGGCCGTCGCCCCTGACACATTCAGGGTCTCGGCGCGGGCACGGAGGAGACGGTGTTCGGGGGCTCGGAGGTGAGGATCGTCGTCGAGGATGCGATTGGCCCAGTTGCGGGCGAGGTTCAGGGTCCGGTGGTCGGTCAGTTTTGCTACCCGTAGCTCGGGCAGGCCCGACTGGCGAGTGCCGAAGTATTCGCCCGGACCGCGCATTTCGAGGTCGGCCTCTGCCAGCTCGAATCCGTTGGTGGTCTGGACCATGAGGTCCAACCGGCGCTGGCTCTGCTCGACGTCCGTCTCCGAGATCAGGTAACAGACCGAAGGCAGATCGCTGCGGCCGACGCGACCGCGTAGCTGATGCAGCTGCGCCAATCCGAACCGCTCGGCGCCCTCGATCGCCATCACGGTCGCCCGGGGCAAGTCAACGCCGACCTCAACGACGATCGTGGAAACCAACACATCGGCGTCGCCTCGGGCGAGGTCGGCCATGACCGATCGTTTCTCCTCGGCGGACATGCGGCCGTGCAACAGGCGAATCCGGGAGGCCAGTTCGCGCAGCGGCCCGCTGCGCAGGAACTCGTACTGCTCGGTCGCGGCCTCAACCTCGAGCTTTTCGGACTCATCAATCAAGGGACAGATGACGAACGCTTGCCGGCCCTGAACGGCTTCTTCCCTGATGCGCTGGTAAACAATCTCCTCACGCTGGGACGGTTCGACGACCTGGGTCCGTACCCGTTGTCTGCCCGGCGGCAGTTCGTCGATCACCGAGTTGTCCAACTCGCCGTAGACCGTCAGCGCGAGGGTGCGCGGGATCGGGGTGGCAGTCATGACCAGCAGGTGCGGGCTGCGGCCCTTGCTGCGCAGGGCGTCGCGCTGGAGCACGCCGAAGCGGTGCTGCTCGTCAACGACGGCCAGGCCGAGATCGTTGAAGTTGGCGCTCTCCTGGATCAGCGCGTGCGTGCCGACCACGAGGTCGAGCATGCCTGAGGCCATTTCCTGGTGAATCTGGCGCTTGCGCGCCGCGCGGACGCTGCCGGTCAGCAGCGCCATCCGCACCGGACGGCCCAAGGCGGGAGCCAGGCTGAAGTCGTACCAGAGTTGTTCCCCTCCTGTGTATTCATCGCCCGCGAAGAGGCGTTGGAAGGTCCCGAAGTGCTGCGAAGCGAGAACTTCGGTCGGCGCCATCAGCACTGTCTGGTGACCGGCGCGCACGGCTGCAAGCATCGCCGCCGCGGCGACGACGGTTTTGCCGGAACCGACGTCGCCCTGCAGCAGCCGGGCCATCGGTTCGCGGCGGAACATGTCGTTGCGGATCTCGGTCAACACGCGCTGCTGCGCGGCGGTCAACTCGAACGGCAGGGCGGCGATGAATTAGTCGAGGAAGTCGCCCGGAATCGGGATTGGCGGCTCGTCGGCCCGGAGGCGGGCCACGCGCTTGCGTGAGAGCACGGCGAGCTGGATTGACAGCAGCTCCTGGAACGCGATGCGCTCTTTGGCGAGTTCGACGTCCTCGAGGCGGTCGGGAAAGTGAATGGTGGCCAGGGCGTCAGCCTCGGACTGATAGCCCTGTTCGGCGATGATCTGGGGGGGCAACGACTCGGCCAACAAGGGCAGATAGTCGCGGACGGCGGCGTGAGCCAGGCGTCGGATCGTTCGGTTGGGCAAGCCCTTGGTCCGCGGGTACACGGGCGACAGCCGCCCGACGTGGACGGTGTCGTCGTCGGGATCGTCGAGCCGCTCCCACTCGGGCGAGACCATGCGCAATCTGCGTCCCTGGATCTCGACTTTGCCGGAGAGCCCGACTCGCATTCCCTCCTTGAGCGTGCGCGCCAGGTAGGGCTGCTGCCACCACCAGATGCGGAGGCTGCCCGTGCCGTCGCGCACGACGGCTTCGGTCGCTGTGCGTCCGCCGCGCAGGTACTTGACGCCGATGCTGGCGATCTCGGCGACGATGGTCAGTTCAATCCCCTCAAGCGCTTCCGAAATCGTGCGTACGTTGCGCCAGTCCTCGTAGCGGCGAGGCAAATGCCAGAGCAGGTCGTAGACGGTCTGCAGTCCAATCGAGGTCATCGCCTTGCGCGAGATTGGCGGAATGCGGCCGAGGACGGAGACGTCGCGGGCGAGTGGATTTTCGTCGTCGAATGTGGCTGGAGGCCGTCTACGGCTGGACTTCGTGCGTTTCGTTGTCCGGATTTGTCCAGATTTGTCCAGATTATGTCGGGATTGGTCTCGATCGTTCTCTGCCGGCTGAGTGTTCGTCCTGCCGTTTCTGGACTTGTCCGAGCGGTTGAAGCTGCCCGGGGCGGCGCCCGGGCGCAGGGCGGCGCTCACGTCCGCGGCCCAGCGCTTGCGCTTGTCGGGAGTGAGCGAGGCGTAGCCATCCTGTGGGAGGGCGGCGACGATCTGTTTGAAGAACTGCGCCTGCTCGCCGTCCTTGAGGACGTTGCGCAGGAACCGGTCGAGTCCGCCGGCGACGGCGCGATCCTCGTAGCCAAGTTTCTCCTCCAACGCCAGCATCGACTGGAGCGTCTGCGTGGGCCGGCGTTGGCTGGTCATCAGGCCCGTCTCAGGACCGAGGCTCCAACCGTTCCGGGCCCGACGTGGGCACCGATCACGGGCGAGGAGAGGACGACGGGCACGGTCATGCCGTCGCAGGCTTCCGAGACGCGATTGGCGAGATCGCGAGCGTCAGATTCTACGCCTCCGTGCATGATCGCGACGCGTTCCGGCGTTCCCTGCGCCATGATCTGCGCGTAGAGCCGATCGAGCGCCTTCTTGCGTGTGCGCGGCTTCTCTATGTCGACGATCTCACCGTCGATCACCTCCAGCAGTGGGCGCATGCGCAGCAAACGACCGGCGAGGTGACGGGCGCGGCCGATGCGTCCGCCGCGCTGGAGGTAGTCAAGCGTTTCGACGAACAGCACCGCACGCGAGCGGGCAGCGCTCTCACGCGCTGCGTCGGCGGCCCGCTCAATGCTCGCGCCCTCGCGGTCGGCGTTGAGCGCGGCCTGCGCCGCCCAGGCAACCGACATCGAAGCGGTCTCGGTGTCAACGAACTCGAAGGGCGGCGCATTATCGAGGAGCGACGCTCCCTGGCGGGCCGAGTTGAGGGTGCCGGAGAGCTTGCCGCTGATGTGGACCGAGATGACGCCGTCCGCGCCATCGTCGATCAGCTGCTGGTAGGCGTCGCGGAATGCTCCCGGGGCGGGCTGCGAGGTCGTGGGCAGTACACCGCCTTCCTCGACGACGCGATTGAGCCGTTGCCAGAAGTCGGGCTTGGTCAGGGTGACGCCGTCTTCGAAGACTTCATCGCCGAAGTGCAGATGCAGCGGGACGACGGTGATGCCTTCGATCTCGCCCTGTTCCAGGTCGGAGGCGGAGTCGGTGACGATCGCGATGGACATATGTTCTACCAGACTATCAGTGTTTGCCCTCACCCTAACCCTCTCCCAGAGGGAGAGGGAACGAGTTGATTACTCCAGCGCGAGCAGCCAGGGGTAGTGAGGCTGTCCGCCTTCAATCAGGTCGACTTCCAGACCCGTTGATTCTTCAATCGCTTCGGCCAGCGCGTCGGCCCGCTCATCAGAGACGTCCTCGCCGACGTAGGCCGTGAATAGCGACGCGCCGCTGAGGGAGTCTGCCATTTTCGAGGCCAGGGACAGCGCGACTTCGTCGATTGACTCGCCGGCGCCGGCGATCTCACCGTCGAGCATCGCGAAGGGCTGACCTTCGGTAATCGGTATGTCGCCTTCAAGCGTCCTGGCGGCGTGGGTGACGCGCCCGATGCGGACCGCCTGCAGCGCGTCCTGCATCTCGGCGACGACATCCTCGGCCGGCACTCCGCCGATTACGGCGGCGAGGGCGGCCACACCTTCGGCCTGGCTGTCGTTGTGAATCACGTGGACGCGCTGCGGTTCGTCGGCCTCAGCGGCCAGTTCACCGGCGCGCTCGGCGGCGGGGGTGACGTTGTGATTGTTGGGCAGGATGATCACGTCCTCGCCCTTGACCGACTCGGCGGCCGAGAACAGCATTTCGACCGAGGGATTGTCGGCGGCGCCGCCGGAGACGATCGCCGCTGCGCCAAGCTCGGTGAAGACGCGGACAAAGCCGCTGCCCTGGACGACAGCAACGACTGCGGCGTCGGACTCTGACTCGTGGGTCCGCGCCGCCTGCATGCGCATGTCGACGGCGCGGAAGACGCGAATCCGGCCGGCCTCGTCCGCGGCGGCGTAGGCGTCGGCGGGCTCGGTGGTGTGCAGGTGGATTCGCAGGTCCTCGCCGTCCGGCGCGAGCATGACGGTCTCATCATCGCCGGACAGCACCTCGCGCAGTCCGTCGATGTCCTGGACATTGGCGACGACGAGTTCGGTGCAGAATCCGTCGAACTCGCCTCCGTCGTCGAGACGGCGCGCCAGCCAGCCGGGGTCGATGGCGCCCAGCTCAGCGGGTACGTCGGGAATCGGCTCGCCGGCGAGCGCGCCGGCCATGCCGCGCAGCATGAAC
>VXTH01000025.1:0-4513 GCA_009837565.1 Chloroflexota bacterium
GATCAGTCGTCGCCGAGGTCGCGATAGAAGCAGCTTCTCTCACCCGTGTGGCAGGTCGGGCCGTGCGGGACGGCTCGAACGAGCAGCGCGTCGACGTCGCAGTCCTTGCGGATCCCGACCAGCTCGAGCACATTGCCGCTGGTTTCGCCTTTAGTCCAGTACTCCTGCCGGCTGCGGCTCCAGAACGTCACCAGCCGCTTCTCCAGCGTCATCCGCAGCGACTGCTCGTTCATGTAGCCCAGCATCAGAATCTCGTTGGAGGCGTCGTCCTGCACGATGGCCGGGATCAGCCCGTTGGACTCGTACTTCAACTCGGGCACGGTGATTTCGGCCGGATCAGAGGACGTCGTCATAGTCCGCGTGCTCCATTCGCATGGGGATGCCGGCGGCCTGCAGCTGGCGTTTGACATCGAGAATCGGGTGAGTGCCGAAGTGGAAGATCGAGGCGGCCAGAACGGCGTCCGCCTTGCCCTCGGTGATCGCGTCGATCATGTGCTGCGCGTTGCCGGCCCCGCCCGATGCGATCACCGGCACGCTGACCGCGTCCGAGACCGCGCGGGTCAGCGGGATATCGTATCCATCCTGGTGGCCGTCGGTGTTCATCGACGTCAGCATGATTTCGCCGGCCCCGCGCTCGACGACCTCGGTCGCCCACTCGATCGCGTCGATGCCTGTCGGCCGCCGGCCGCCGTGCGTGTAGACCTGCATCGAGCCGTCAGATTCGGTGCGAGCGTCGATCGCCACCACAATGCACTGGGATCCAAACCGCTGCGCGCCTTCCGAGATCAGGTCGGGACGTTCCACCGCCGCCGTGTTGATCGTGATCTTGTCCGCGCCCGACTCCAGCATCAGCCGCATGTCGTCATCCGAGCGCAACCCGCCGCCGACGGTGAACGGAATGAATACGCGGTCGGCTGTGCGCCGGACCATGTCGACCACCGTGTTGCGGTTCTCGTGCGAGGCCGTGATGTCGAGGAACACGAGCTCGTCGATCCCTTCGTGGTCGTAGACCGTGGCCAGTTCGACCGGGTCGCCGGCGTCCCGCAGCTCGACGAACGAGATGCCCTTGACCACCCGGCCGGCGTCAACGTCGAAGCAGGCAATGATCCGTTTCGTCAGCATGATCGGGTCAACATGTTGTCAGCAGGTCCGCTCACGGATGCCGGCCGCCGCCGCATCGAACGCGTCCGACAGCTGCAACCGCCCGTCATACAACGCGCGTCCGAGTATGACCCCGTCCGCCCCGCTGGCGGCGAGCCGACGAATCTGCATCGGATGCGCGATCCCGCCGGCCGCGATCACGGGCGATCGCGCCACACCGGCAACCCGCGCAAACTCGCCCTCATCGTGACCGCCGAGCATGCCGTCGGATGCGATGTCGGTGTAGATAAACCGACGCACGCCGAGGTCTTCAAGCTGCGGGATCAAGGCCACCGCCGGCAGCTCGGATTCCTCGGTCCAACCGTTGAGCGCCACGCGTCCCCCCTTCGCGTCCACCGACACCGTTAACTCCTCGCTGCATAGCTTGAGCGCGTCCGAGAGAAAGTCGCGGTCGGTGACGGCCGCGGTGCCGATGATGATCCGAGAGACGCCCGCCTCGAGATAACGCCGGACGGTCTCCAACCGGCGAATCCCGCCGCCGACCTGTACCGGCTTGCCCAGCGCAGCGATCCGCTCGACGAACTCGGCGTTCGCAGCCCGCCCCTCGCGCGCGCCGTCGAGATCGATGACATGCAGCATCTCTGCGCCCTCGTCGATCCAGCGCTGGGCAGGCGCGATCGGATCGTCGTCGAAGACGATCTCGCGCTCATAGTCGCCCTGGACCAGGCGCACGCAACGTCCGCCGCGGATGTCAACCGCGGGCAGCACGTCGATCATGTTGGGCGTGAGAGGGACGCTCATCGCGATGTTCCGTTGCCCGAGTGTTCGATCAAGAAGTTGCGATAGATGCGCAGCCCGTAGGCGCCGCTCTTCTCGGGGTGAAACTGCGTTGCCGCCAGCTTCCCGCGTTGGACGACCGCCGTCACTTCCGCGCCGTAGTCGGCGACCGCCACGACGTCCTCCGGCTCGGCCATGTCGCAGTAGTAGGAGTGGACGAAGTAGAAATGCGCACCGTCGGGGATGCCGTCGAACAGCGGCGTGCGGCGACGCTGCTCAACTCGATTCCAACCCATGTGCGGAATCTTGCGCCCCTCCGGGAGTCGCACAACGCGTCCCTCAAGCACGTCCAGGCAGGCGTGCTCGCCACCCTCCTCGGAGACGGTCATCAAGGCCTGCAACCCCATGCAGACGCCCAGAAAGGGGCGGTCTGCGGCGAGGTACTCGTGGATCGGTTCGACCAGCTGCCGCTGGCGCAGGTTATGCATCGTATCGGCCGCGGCGCCCACCCCGGGCAGAATGACCACGTCCGCTTCGTCCAGTGCGGCCGGCACCGAGGCGACGTCGGGCCGGGCTCCGACGCGCTCCACCGCGCGCACCACGGAGCGCAGATTACCGGCTCCGTAGTCGAGAATGATTACGTCAAGATCGGCCAGACGGGGATCGCTCACAGGCCGAGCGTATCAGTAGGATTGCGCTGCATTTCGTTTCTATAGTGAACTCGATGTCAACGCAAACGTCAGTCAGCGACAACGAAACCATCGTCGCGCGCGATCGAGTCGAACTGCTACGCGCGGAGATCCTGCGCCACAACCATCTCTATCACGCCCTCAATGAGCCGGAAATCTCCGACGCCGACTACGACGCCCTCTTCGCCGAACTCAAGAGCCTGGAAGCCCGTTTTCCGGAACTGGCCTCGGCCGACAGCCCGACCCAGACGGTTGGCGCGCCGCCGGGACGCACCTTCGCGGTCGTCGAGCACCGGCTGCGGATGCTCTCGCTGGGCAACGCCTTCAACGCCGAAGAACTCCTCGCCTGGCGGCAGCGCGCCGCCGATCTGCTGGACCGTGAAGAGTGGACCTACGTCTCGGAACCCAAGATCGACGGGCTGGCCATTGCGCTGGTCTACGAACGCGGGCGCCTCGTCCAGGCGGCGACTCGTGGCGACGGCCGGGCCGGTGAGGACGTCACCGCCAACCTGCGCGCCATCGACGCGGTTCCGAACGAGCTGTCGGGCAACCCGCCGCCGCGGTTCGAGGTCCGCGGCGAGATCTACATGCCGAAATCCGGCTTCGAAGCGATGAACGACGAAATCGCGGTCGAGAACGAGCGCCGCCGTGACGAGGGACGCGCCGCGCTCACGCTTTACGCCAACCCGCGAAACGCCGCCGCCGGATCGGTTCGCCAGAAGGACGCTTCAGTCACCGCCACCCGCCCGCTGAGCATTGGCGTCTACCAGCTCGGCTGGTGCGACGACGCCGTCACACCCGATACCCATTGGGAGACGCTCGGCTGGCTGTCGGAGTTCGGCTTCCCGACCACGCCCGACGCGGCGCACCACAGCGGCATTGAAGACGCGCTCGCCGCCTGCGAACGCTGGACCCAGCGCCGAGACTCGCAAGCCTTCGAGATGGACGGGGTCGTGGTCAAGGTCGACGACCTCGGCCTGCAGGCCGACCTCGGGATTGTCGGCAGAGAGCCGCGCTGGGCAATCGCCTGGAAGTTTCCCCCGCAGGAGGCCTCGACCGTTGTCGAACAGATCCTCGTCAACGTCGGCCGCACCGGCAGCATCAATCCCTACGCCCGCCTACGACCGGTCCGCGTCGGCGGCGTTCAGGTGACCAACGCCACCCTGCACAACCTCGACGACATCCGCCGCAAAGACATCCGCGAGGGCGACACCGTCGTCATCCGCCGCGCCGGCGAAGTCATCCCCCAGGTCGTGCGGCCTGTGCTGGAGCGGAGAGCGGATGACTCGGTTCCCTGGACCATGCCGGACGACTGCCCAGCCTGCGGCGCAGGGATCGTGCGCAGTGACGATGATGCCATGCACTACTGCTCGGATCGATCCTGTTCGGCCATTCAGCAACGTAGTCTCGAACACTTCGCCGGCCGTGGTGCGATGGACATCCGCGGCCTTGGCGAGAAAATGATCGGGCTGCTGCTCGGTGAGGGCGTCATCCGCGACGCCGCCGACGTCTACACGATCCCCGACCGCCTTGAAGAACTGGCCCGAGTGCCCGGTCTCGGACAGGTCAAGAAGCGTAAGGGCGAGGAAACCTACGAAGTCGGTGACCGTCTGCGCAACCTCGCTGCAGCGATTGAGCGATCGAAATCGCGGGGCTTGTCCTATCTCCTCGTTGGACTCGGCATTCGCCACGTCGGCGGCGAGAACGCCAATCTGCTCGCCGATCAGTTCGGTTCGCTGGACGCGATCCTCCAGGCGCCGGCGGAATCGCTGGCCGCCGTTGAGGGGGTCGGACCGATCATCGCCGAGAGCATCGTTGACTGGGCGCTGGACGGCGACAACTGGTCCCTGGTCCACCGCCTCCAGGCAGCCGGCGTCGAAGACGAAGTCCAACGCTCAGATGATGAGCCGGCCGAAACGCCATTGGACGGCCTGCGCTTCGTTCTC
>VXTH01000025.1:4523-9874 GCA_009837565.1 Chloroflexota bacterium
TCTCACCGGGAGATTCGGCGCGATGACGCGTCCCCAGGCCGAGGCGCAACTCAAGGCGCTGGGCGCAGCGGTCGGATCCTCGGTCAGCAAGAACACTACGGCCCTGTTCGCAGGTGAAGCGGCCGGATCCAAACGGACCAAGGCAGAATCGCTCGGTCTGCCGATCTGGGACGAGGACCGGTTGATCGCTGCTCTCGAGGACCCGTCGGCTTTGCTGAACTGGTTGACGGAAGAGGAACCAGCGGACGTCAATTGACGTTCAACTGGTACAGATATCGACGGGTTAACGGGTACGCTGGTCTCAGCCGAATTGGCGTGTCGCCCTCTGCCTATCGTTGTGGTGCGCCCTCGTTCAATCGGCGTTCACGAGGCCGGAATCTGAGGAGTCCCGATGGTCTGGTCTCCCTTTGGCTGGTTGGCCCGGCGCTTCTCGCCGGATGTCGGCATTGACCTGGGAACCGCAAACACGCTCGTGTCCGTCCGCGGGCGCGGGATCGTGGTCAACGAGCCGTCCGTCGTCGCGATCAACCGAATCGACAACTCTGTCCTCGCGATCGGTAAACGGGCAAAGACGATGGTCGGACGGACGCCGGCCCACATTGTGGCGACCAGACCGCTGCGCGACGGCGTCATTTCCGACTTCGACGTGACCGCGCGGATGCTCAATCATTTCATTCACGAAGCGCTGCAACGAAGCGGGATCGGCATTGGCCGCCCGCGAGTGATGGTCGGCATCCCGGGCGGCGCCACCGAGGTGGAAAAGCGCGCCATCTTCGAAGCGACCCGCTCGGCTGGCTCTCGGGAAGTTCACCTGATCGAGGAGCCGATGGCCGCGGCGATCGGCGCCGGATTGCCGATCTTCGAATCGACCGGCAGCATCGTCGTCGACATCGGCGGCGGCACGACCGAGGTCGCCGTCTGCTCGATGGGCGGCATGGTCGTGAGCACGTCGACGCGGGTCGCCGGCGACGAGATCGACCAGGCGATCATCACCTACGCCCGCCAGGTCCACAACATCCAGCTTGGCGAGGCGTCGGCCGAGAAAATCAAGATTGCCGGAGCCTCGGCCTTTCCACTCGAGGAGGAGCGGGACGTCACCCTGAGCGGGCGCGACCTCTCCACTTCGATGCCGAAGGTCGTGACTGTGACCACGGTCGAGCTTCGCGACGCCATCTCGACCGCGGTCTCCTCAATCATGGACGCCGTGCTGCGGACCATGGAGATTACGCCCGCCGAGCTGATTCCCGACATCATGCAACAGGGCATCGCGCTCGCTGGCGGCGGCGCATATCTGCCCGGCCTGGATCGCCGGATGTCGCAGGAAACGAAGTTCCCGGTCTACAAGGCGGACTCCCCCTTGACCTGCGTCGTGCGCGGCTGCGCCGAAGCGCTGAACGAGACCCGAGCGCTCGCCGCCGCTGACGGACAAGTGCTCGCCGGGCGGCGCTAAGGCGGGTGCAGGCGATAGGCGGATAGCGTGCCATTCCTCGGCGCACTGATTCGACTTCTGGGAGCTCGCACCCGTTGGGTGCTATTGATCGCGCTGGTCGTCGGCGGACTGACACTGCTCGGTCTGATCGGCTGGGCCGCCACCATCGAAGACCGCGCCGCAACAGCGCTCAACCCGGTCCAGCGAGCCTTTCGTCAGGCCGGTGAGCCAATCTCCAATCTGCTCGGCGATCTCGACGACTTCGGCCGCTTGAACTCGGAAAACCGCGCCCTGCGTTCTCGGATCGAACAGCTCGAAGCCGACAACGCGCGTCTGCGCGAGCTCCAGATCCAGGTACGCGCAAGACAGGCTCTGCTCGAAGTCCAGGCCGAAACCGACGCCGTCACGATCACAGCCAATGTCACCACACGAGATCTGACGGGGCTGCGCACGATCATCGGCATTGACAAAGGGTCCAACGACGGCCTCCGCGTGGGCCTGCCGGTGTTGGCCGCTGGCGGTACGTTGATTGGACAGATCTACGACGTGCGTCCGCACACCTCGTTTGTGCGGCTGATCACGGATCTGGACAGCGCGGTCCGGGTCCTGCACCAACCGTCGCGCAGCGAGGTAGTCGCGACCGGCGACACGCTGGGCAATCTTGAGGCGCAGATCCCCTGGACGTCTGAGGTCGAACTGGGCCACCTGTTCGTCACCTCCGGCCTGGATGGCGAGTTGCCGCAGGGCCTGCCGGTCGGACGCGTCTCCGCCGCCGAAGGAACGGTGCAAGACGCGTTCCGCCATGTCGTCCTTGAACCAATCGCTCCGCTCGAACAGCTCGAGCAGGTCCTCGTCCAGCTCACAATCCCGCCGCCGGATCTGTCGATCCTCGACCCGGACTCGGCCGAGGGCGACGGAGGCTAGACGATGAGCGCCGTTCGTTGGACCTTGCTGCTCGGATTGCTGTTCGTCCTGGTCGTCTTCCAGACCGCCGCGAGTCCGTCGTTCCCCATCTTCGGCGTCGGACCTCACGTGGTCCTGATCGTGCTCTGCTGCTGGGCCATGGTCAGACCGCCGATTGAGACCCTGGTGATGATTCCATTAGCCGGCGTCGGACTGGGCCTGCTCGCCTTCCAGGGCATGGCCGAGTCGGTCGCGGCGCTGGCCCCAATCGGTCTCGCGGCGCTGTCCTGGCACGCCTGGAAGGAGTCTCATAGTCACACGCCGCTGGCGCTGGAGTGGGCCGCCACCATCGTGCTCGTCGGCGCCGCCTCGATCCTGCACTTCACCGCTCATGCCATCGCGGTTGAGCTCTCCACGAACGGCGTCAACTGGCTCGCCGCGTTGCGCACCGTGATGCTCGGCGGACTGCTCGGGAACATCTTGCTCGGCGCCGTCGTCTATTGGTTTGTCCGGATACCAACCTCTGGCGCGGCATCAGTGTCGACCACTCCGAGAACGGCCGGTTTCTAGATGCAGCGGCGACCGCGCGGAGAGAGATCCGAAGGGGTAGCGCGAGAGTTTGCGCAACACATCGAGCACGGCGAGGGCTTTCCCGTCCGGGCCCGGGTCTGGGTGCTCGGCGGCTTCATCCTCCTGCTGTTCGGCATCCTGACCGTGCAACTGGTCCGACTTCAGCTCCTCAATCACGACGAGTACGTCGCCCGCGCGGCCAGCAACCGGGTCAGAACGATCGATATTCCACCGGCCCGCGGTCTGATCTACGACCGCGACGGTAACTTGCTCGTCGAGAACGCGCCGGCCTACCGGATCATGTTGGTCTCCGCTGATGTACCCGATCACCTGGTCACCCAGATTGCCGAGGAACTGGCCGAAATGTTCGACCGCCAGGCGTGGGAAATCGAGGAACAGATCTGGGACCGCAAGTACTCCAACGACCCCTTCCTCCCCCTCCTGATTGCCGAAGATCCGAACCCCGCACAGGTCATTGACGTCACGTCGCGGCGTTCCCTGCTTCCCGGAGTGCAGGTCGAGACCATCTCGAGCCGGCGCTATGAACACGGACGACTACTCGGCCACATCCTGGGGTATGTCGGCGCAATCACCGAAGAGGAATACGAGGATCTCTCCGGTGCCCGCTATCTCTACAGCGACCAGATCGGACGCACCGGCGTCGAAGCGGCGTACGAACGGCAACTGCGAGGCACCGCCGGACGAGAGCTGGTCGAGGTCGATGCAGTGGGGAATGTCCTGCGGACGCTCAACAGTCGATCGTCCCAGCCGGGACTCAGCATCGTCCTCACGATTGACCTCGAGCTTCAGCAGCGCATCGAGGACATCCTGCTCGAACATCAGGGCGCGTCACTGTTTGCAGCCGCTGTCGTCCTCAACGTCCGCAACGGCGAGGTCCTGGCGATGGTTTCGGTGCCCAACTACGACGTCAACATCTACGAGGAAGTGACCACCGAGGAGTACCAGGAACTGCTCGAAGATCCGGGACAACCCTTGATCAACCACGCCATCCAGGATCAGTTCCCGCCCGGTTCGATTTTCAAGATCGTCACCGCCGTCGCCGGCCTGGCCGAGGGCGCGATCACCCCCGACACCCGGATCTACTCGCCCGGCGTCCTCGAGGTGCACAACGAACTCTCGCCGGGCATCATCTACCGGTTCGGCGACACGACCCAGGGTGTCTTCAACATCCGCACCGCTCTGGCCGAGTCGTCCAACGTCTTCTTCTATTACGTCGCCGGAGGAGACCCCTACCGCAACCCTGAGAATCCGCCCCGCCATCCGTCCGAGCAGGAGCGTCTCGACGACCTGGCCGACGACGGGATCGTCGCCGGAGATGTCCAGTTTGTCGGCGCCGGCAACGAGGCGCTGGCCCGGTGGGCCCGCGAAATGGGCTTCGACGCGCCGACCGGCGTCGACCTGGTGGGCGAGGCCGCCGGTCTGATCACCTCCGCCCAGCAAAAGCTCGAGGCGTTCGGCGAGGAATGGCGAGACGGCGACACCTACAACATGGCCATCGGCCAGGGCTTCATCACCGTGACGCCGCTGCAAATGGCGGTGGCCACCGCGGCGATTGCCAACGGCGGCACAGTCCTCGAACCCCGCGTCGTCCGTGAGCTGATCGATACCAACGGCAAGGTCGTCCAACCCTGGCAGCCGTCGGTTCGCAACCAGATCGACGTCGACCCCGAGATCCTGCGCATCGTCCGCGAGGGCATGGCGCTCTGCACCCTCATGGGCACCTGCCACGACGCACTCGTCGAGCTGCCGGAGATGCTGATCGGCGGCAAGACCGGAACCGCAGAGTTCAACCAGACAGGCACCGCCGTATCCGGAGCCGAGGAAGGACCGACACACGGCTGGTTCATCGCCTTCGCTCCATTCGACGATCCGGAAATCGCCATCGCCGTCTTCTTCGAGTTCTCCGCCGGGTACCTCGCCTCCGCCGCGGGCGGCGAGATCCTTCGCGCCTGGGCCGAGACGTCCGGCGCGCTGTCCACTGCCATCCCACCTCCGCACGCGAGGATCGCGATCACCGACGAGGAAAATGAGCGCCTCGAACAGGCCGTCAGGGAGAGGTCACGCTGATGGCTGGCCACTCCTGGCGTCACTTCGATCCGCTCATTCTGATCGCGGCCCTCGCCCTGGCCGGCTACGGCGCGCTGGTGATCTACTCCGCCTCGCTTCCCCGCGGCGCAGAGGGAGTCGTCCTCTCCAGCGCCGTGCAACGACACATCATCTTTGC
The DNA here is from genome assembly GCA_009837565.1 of Chloroflexota bacterium. Taxonomy (GTDB): domain Bacteria; phylum Chloroflexota; class Dehalococcoidia; order Bin125; family Bin125; genus Bin125. The sequence goes on from VXTH01000025.1 coordinate 9,671, forward strand.
CCTGGTCGGGGCTGTGCTGATGATCGCACTGACCCGACTCGACTACCGCCTGATCGACGCGCTCGGCTGGCTCGCCTACGGCTTCGGCATCATCGTGCTGGTTGCCGTGCTGTTCCTCGGCAGCGACGAGTTTGGCTCGCGCCGCTGGTTCGACCTCGGATTCACCGTGGTCCAGGCGTCCGAGATCGGCAAGCTGATGACGAT
>VXTH01000025.1:9884-11850 GCA_009837565.1 Chloroflexota bacterium
ATGACGATCATTGGCCTCGCCAAGTTCCTCACCGATTTCCGTGATCGGCTGCAGGAATTTCGCATCTTCCTGTTCTCCCTCGGCATCGCCGCGCTGCCCGCCGCGCTCGTCTTCATCGAGCCCGACGCCGGCTCGGCGGTCGTCTTCATGGCGCTCTGGCTGGTCATGACCCTCTTCGCCGGCGCGCGGCTGCGTCACTACGCGATGCTCGCCGCGATCGGGCTCTGCCTGGTGCCGGTCGGCCTCGCCGCAGGCGTCCAGGACTATCAGCGCGACCGCATCCGCGCCTTCATCGACCCCGAATCGGACCCGCAGGGCGCCGGATTCAACGTGATCCAGGCCGAGACCTCGGTCGGCTCCGGCGGCCTCTGGGGGCAGGGCCTCACCGAGGGAACCCAGACTCAGCTCGACTTCGTCCGTATCCAGACGACCGACTTCATCTTCAGCGTGCTCAGCGAGGAACTCGGCTTCGTCGGCGCGATGGCACTGTTCATCCTCTTCCTGTTACTGCTATCCCGCATGCTGCGGGTCGCGACCAGGGCGGGAGAGCCGCTCGGTCAGTTGCTCGCCGTCGGGCTGATCACGATCATCGCGGTCCAGGTGTTCATCAACGTGGCGATCAACATCCGCCTGATACCCGTGACGGGCATTCCGTTGCCCTTCATCAGCACCGGCAACTCCTCCCTCTTGGTATTCTTCATCGGCCTGGGCTTGCTGCAGAGCGTCCTCGCCTGGCAGGACGACGCGCGCCGCGGCCCGGTCTATTGACCAGCCCCACACTCAACACAGGATCCTCGCCATGTCAGTCCGACTCTCGATCGTTCCCATCCAGGTTTCCGACCAACAGGCCGCGCTCGAGTGGTACACCGAGAACCTGGGCATGGAGAAGATCATGGACGATCCAATGGGGCCCGACCTCCGTTGGATCACGGTCAAACTGCCCGAGGACGACGTGCAGTTCGTGCTCGCCAACTTCGGAGCCTTTGACCCCGACGGCGCGCAACCAGGCTCGACCAGCGGCTACGTCCTCTGGACCGACGACATCAAGTCAACCTACGAAGACTGGTCGGCCAGAGGCGTCGAGTTCAGCGAACCACCCACCGAACAATTCTGGGGAACCCAGGCCCTCTTCCACGACCCCGACGGAAACGGCTGGGTCCTCGTCCAGCGCCCAAACACCGAGTGATCTCACCCAACACAACCGTCATACCCGCGCTTGCCGCGGGTATCTCGCAATGGTTTACAGGACGCCCCGGCGCCACGAACCGCGATCACAGCGGAGAGTGACACCTGTATCGCTGATCGCGCCCTCCCAGCGAGAATCCCCCGGCAAACGCGGGAATGACGAGAACTCTCTTTGCGCTCTCCCAGCGAATCCGCAATCAGGAAGTAGCGACCGCTTCGCCCTCTTCCTCTTCCTCCTCCGACTCAGAGTCGTCCTTGGCCGCTTCGACCTCGGCAGCGAGCTCTTCGGCGCGTGAGAGGCCTTCGATGCGCTCGTAGTGAAGCATCTCTTCCTCAACGCCGTTTTCGTTGAGTTCCTTGATCAGGTCAACGCGAATCGTGTCGCCGGCTTCGAAGTCGCCGCGCAGCAGCGCCTCCGAAAGCGAATCTTCGAGCCGCTCCTGGATCACGCGGCGTAAGGGCCGCGCGCCGAAGATCGGGTCGTATCCCTTCTCCCCGAGCCAGTCGCGGGCCGCCTCCGTCACGTCAAGGTCGACCTGCTTCTCCTGGATCCGCGAGTCGACCTCCTTCAGCATCATGTCGACGATGCTGCGGATGTGCGCCCGGCTCAGCGGGTGGAAGACGAGCGTCGTATCCACTCGGTTGAGGAACTCCGGTCGGAAGACGCGCTTCATCTCCTGAAGAACCTTGTCCTTAATCTTCTCGTAGCGCTGCTTCTCCGACTGGTCCTCGTCATTGATCGTCGAGAAACCGATCGCCGATTCGCGCCGGATCAGGTCCG
>VXTH01000025.1:11860-15111 GCA_009837565.1 Chloroflexota bacterium
ACATTCGAGGTCATGATGATGATCGTGTTGCGGAAGTCCACCCGCCGGCCTTTGGCGTCGGTCAGGTGACCGTCGTCGAAGACCTGCAGCAACATGTTGAAGACCTCAGGGTGCGCCTTCTCGATCTCATCCAGCAGGATCAGGCAGTACGACTTGCGCCGCACCGTATCGGTCAGCTGACCGCCGTCGTCGTAGCCCACGTAGCCCGGAGGCGCACCGACAAGTCGAGCGACGGTATGGCGTTCCATGAACTCCGACATGTCCAGCCGGACCATGTTGTCGTCCGAGCCGAACATGAAGTCGGCCAGCGCCCGAGCCAGCTCCGTCTTGCCGACGCCGGTCGGTCCCAGGAACATGAACACGCCGATCGGCCGGCGCGGATCCTTGAGTCCCGCGCGCGCCCGTCGCACGGCCTTGGCCAGCGCGACAATCGGCTCTTCCTGCCCCACGATCCGCTCGTGCAGGTCCTCTTCCATTCGCAGCAGCCGCTCCGACTCCTCGGTCGCGATCTGCACCAGCGGAATCCCGGTCCACATCGAGACGACCTCGGCAATATCCTCCGCCAGTACGTCGGTGGAATCCCGCTCCCGCTGCTGGTCCAGATCTTCCTCCAGCTCGGAAATTCGCTGCGTCAGTTTGAGCTCGCGATCGCGCAGGTCGGCCGCGTACTCGTACTGCTGCTGATTGATCGCCTGTTCCTTCTCCTTGCGGATGCCCTCGAGCCCCACCGTCGCCTCTTTCAGCGACGGCGGCGTGTACGAGCGGCGAATCCGCACCCGCGACGCCGACTCGTCGATCAGGTCGATCGCCTTGTCCGGCAGCGCGCGGTCGGAGATGTACCGAGCCGACATCTCGGCCGCGGCGACCAGCGCCTCGTCCGTGATCTCCAGCTTGTGATGTTCCTCGTATCGATCCTTGATCCCGCGAAGGATCTCAATCGTCTCCTCGATCGACGGCTCTTCCACCACAATCGGCTGGAAGCGCCGCTCGAGCGCCGCGTCGCGCTCGATGTGCTTGCGGTAATCGTCCAGCGTCGTTGCGCCGATCGTCTGCAGCTCGCCTCGAGCCAGCGACGGCTTGAGGATGTTCGCCGCGTCGACCGCGCCTTCCGCCGCGCCCGCGCCGACCAGCATGTGCAGCTCATCGATGAACAGCACGCAATTGCCTGCGCCCTTGACCTCCTCGACGACCTTCTTCAGCCGCTCCTCGAACTCGCCGCGGTACTTCGTCCCCGCGACCAGCGAGCCGATGTCCAGCGTCAGCAGTCGTTTGCCCTGCAGCGTCTCCGGCACGTCGCCCGAGGCGATGTGCTGCGCCAAGCCCTCGACCACCGCTGTCTTGCCGACCCCCGGTTCGCCGATCAACACCGGATTGTTCTTGGTCCGACGCGAGAGAATCTGAACGACCCGCTGAATCTCCTTCGACCGTCCAATCACCGGGTCCAGCGTCCCCGCCCGCGCCGCCGCGGTCAGGTCGAAGCCCAGCTGATCGATCGTCGGAGTCCGCGTCGCCGAGCGAGACCCCGAGCCGCTGCTCGCGCCCGCTCCGGCGCCCGCCGTCGCGGGACCGCTCTGCGAGAGAATCCGCGTCGTCTCCGCGCGAACCCGCTCGAGATTGACGCCCAGCGACTCCAGCACCCCCGCCGCGATGCCCTCGCCCTCGCGGACGAGTCCCAGCAGTAAGTGTTCCGTCCCGATGTAGTGGTGATTCAGCCGCCGCGCCTCATCGACCGCCAGCTCAATCACTTTCTTCGCTCGCGGAGTCAGACCAATCTCACCCAGCACGGCGCGATCGCCGCGGCCAATGATGAATTCAACAGCCGATCGAACCTTTCCCAGCTCCACGCCCAGGTTGGACAGCACCTTCGCCGCCACGCCGTCGCCCTCGCGCACCAGACCGAGCAGCAAATGCTCGGTGCCGATGTAGTTGTGGTTGAAGCGCTGGGCTTCTTCTTGCGCCAGCGTCAGGACGCGCCGGGCGCGTTCGGTGAACTTGTCAAATCGGTCTGCCATGGCAGTCTCCAGTGCACCCCGTACTCGAAGTGACCGCGACGCAGCCGCTCGCGGAATACGGTCAGCCTATCAGAGCATTGGCCGGCGATTGCCGGTTGTACCCACCGAACTTCCCCGTCTGCTGTACAGAACCCTGCGCTCTCACAGCTCCCCTTCTGGGGGAGCTGTCGCGAAGCGACTGAGGGGGCCAGCCGCCGGTCACGTTGCAGCCGCAAGCGCCAACTGGGGATCCAGGCGTGAAGCCCAGAGCGGGGAGTTCTCCCTGCAGGAAACGAAACCGCTAGCGCTCGTCGCCGAAGTCCTGCTCCGTGACCCCCGCGCGCTCCAGCGCTTCCTGCATCGCCGACACCGCGCGCACCGGCTCCGGCGCCGCCTCGGGCGGCGCGTCCTCGGCCGGCCGCGACGGTTCGTCCGACGACTCCGGCTGCGGCGGCGGCTCAGGCATGGCCTCCTGCTCAACGCCGAAGCGCTCGGCCACGTCATCCGGCATCCGGATAATCCCGCCGTCCTGGTTGAAGCGCCAGCCCAGACGCTCGGCGTCTGACCGCGCCTGCCGCAACGACAGACCCAGGCGGTGACGGTCGCGCTCGATCCGCACGATCTTCGCCGGGATGATGTCGTTCTCCAGCACGACCTCGCGCGGATGTGTAATCCGCCGGTCGGCCAGCTCCGACACATGCACCAGGCCCTCAACCGGACCCTCAAGCCGCGCGAACGCGCCGAACGTGACCAGCTTGGTCACGACCGACGGCACGATGTCGCCGACCTCGAACTTGGCCACGACTTCGTCCCATTGCTCCGGCGCCGCGCGCCGGACCGAGAGACCGATCTTCTTCGATTCCTTGTCAATCTTCGTGATGTACACGTCGATTGTCTGGCCGATGCTGAACATCGACTCCGGGTCGACATCTCGCTCCCAGCTCAGCTCCGACAGGTGCGCCAGGCCGTCTGCCCCGCCCAGATCGACGAACACACCAAACGAGCGAATGCTGGTAATCCGGCCGGAGCGAATCTCGCCTTCCTGGAGTTCTTCCAGTAGCCGATCCTTCTGCTCCGCGCGCCATTCCTGGACGGCCGCGCGCTCCGACAGGATCACCCGGTTGCGGCGACGGTTAATCTCAATCACCTTGAAGCGCAACGTGCGGCCCTCATACTCCGAGAGCTGTGCAATCGCCTGCTCCCGGTCGCCCGTGATCTCGACGATCTGCGACAGCGGTACAAACGCGTTCACGCCCTCGA
>VXTH01000025.1:15121-15596 GCA_009837565.1 Chloroflexota bacterium
CCCTCGACGTTGACCAGCAGACCGCCCTTGTTCGAGCCGGTCACGCGCGCGTCGAAGACCTCGTTCTCGTCGAAGCGGCGCTGCAGCTCATGCCAGCCCTGCTCGCCCCGCGCCCGGTCGATCGACAGCTCCAGCGAGCCGCCCTCCGACTCCGAGTCGGTCACGAACACGTGCACGGCGTCGCCGGTCTTCAGCGCCTCGCGCTCCGTATCGGTCAGCGAGCGCATCTCCTCGTAGTGAACGACGCCCTCCGACTTCGCCCCCACGTCGACGATCAATACCGAGCCGGACCAGTGCACGACGATGCCTTCGACAATGTCGCCGCGTCTGGGGTTCAGCGGCTCCCGGCCGGGTTCGGCCAGGAGTTCGTCCATGGTGGTGGGTTCGGATGCCCCCAGTTCCGGTGCGGTCGGGGGCGCGGGAGCGTTCGGATCGATGTCAGTACGGGGTGTGGGCAAGGGGTGGTGAGTTGGGA
>VXTH01000164.1:0-7279 GCA_009837565.1 Chloroflexota bacterium
GGACTGATCTGGACAAATCTGGACTCCAACACACCTCAACTACCGCTGAGCACTGGAAATTGTCCAAAACTGACCCAATTTCGCCCCGCATACGCTCAGCACCTAATTTCGGGGTCAGTCGGCGCCCCTCGAGCCGCGGGTCAGTTCCGCTGCGACGCCGGTTTCAGTTCCGTAAACCACGACGCAACACCCGCCGCTCAGACCTCCAGCGGGATCCCCATATCCGACGACAGCTCCCGCAGTTCCTGCAACGTCGAGGCGGGATAGACGACGTGCCCGGCCGCGATCCGTTCCTCGTAGGCGCGCTGCTCAATCTCGCCCGGAGCGAAGACCTCACCGACGTCCGGCAGCGGATCCGCCGACTTGATCTGGTCGACCATCGAGTCCACCTTCCCGGCGAACTCGCCGGCGTCGCCGAACATCTCGGGATCGATGACCAGCAGAAACTGCCCCCTTTTGCCGATGTTGACGTCTTTCGAGTGGTATCCGCCCGGCAGCGCGCCGGCGAGCAGGTTCATGAACATGCTCAGTCCCGAGCCCTTGTACGCCGCGACCGCGCCCAGCGCCGGGATGATCCCCGACAGCGCCGTCTCCGGATCGGTCGTCGGCAACCCCTCGATGTCGAGGAAGCCCCATTCCTCCGGGATCTCTCGCCCCTCCGCCCGTGCCCGCATGACCTTGCCCAGCGCGACCGGCGTGAGCGCCATGTCGAGCACGACCGGCGGCCCCGACGCGCGCGGAGCAGCGAAGGCCATCGGATTGTTGCCCGAAATCCGCGTCCGAGAACCGAAAGGCGCAATGTTCGGCACGCTCGTCGTCGTGCAGAACGAGACGAAGCCCTCGGCCGCCGCCATCATCGGATAGAACGCGCCCATCCCCCAGTCGTTGCTGTTGCGCAGCGTGCCCAGCGCCAGTCCGGTCTCTTTCGCCTTGGTGACCGTGCGCTCCATCGTCCGAGCCACGATCAGCTGCCCAATCCCGCCGTCGCCGTCGACCACGTGCGAGACCGGCGTCTCCTTCAGCACCTCAAGGCTCGGCGTCGGGTTATAGCGGCCAGCCTTCAGATGGCCCGCGTACCAGCCCAGCCGCTGGAACCCGTGCGTGTCGACCCCGCGCAGGTCGGCGGTCAGTTGAATCTCGACCGTGAAGGCCGCATCTTCTGATGGAACGCCGCAGGCCTCGTAGACCGACTTGCCGAACACCCTCAGCGGCTCAAGCGGGACGACCTCGGTCGCATCCTGGTCGGCCATCAGTCGTCATCCCCGTCGCTGGATTCCAGCAGGCCGCCGTCGGACATGCCCCGCGCCTCGCCCGCCGTCTGCGCCGCGCAGACAATGAACTCCAGATCCTCGGGCCCCTGGCTGTAGATCTGGTGCGCGATGTCGGCCGGGAAGAAAAGGAAATCGCCCGCCGTCGCAGTCGTCCGCCAGGGCCCGCAATCGATCTCGGCGTTGCCCTTCAGGAAGTAGTAGACCTTCTCGATGTCCTCATGAATGTGCCGAACGTTCGTCTCGCCGACCGGCAGCACGTTGTAGAGCACAAACTGGAACGAACTCTCGAAGCGCCCCTCCGCCGTCGTGAACATCCGCCGAGAGTGAATGTTTCGCCCCACGCTGACCGGCGTTTCGGAGATCGGCTTGATCACGAAGCGCGAATCCTCGGGCGGCGGAACCGGGTCGCCCTCCAGGGCCGGCGCCGCCGGCGGCATGTTCCGTTCAGGGGTCTCTTGAGTCATCGCGTCCTCCTCGTCAATGCCTTCGGCTCGCAGGATAGACAGGAGGCAGCAGAACTCCAGTTAGAACGGCAACCCGATCGCCTTGGCCAGGAACGCCATCCATTCCCTCGACTCCTTGAACCGGTCGATCGTGTAGTCAACGAAGTCCGGCGCCGTCACGTCCTCAATCTCCATTCGGTGGGTCACGATGAAGTGCTTGCGTTTGATGTCGTCGATCATCGGGTCGTCGGCCGAAAAGCCTCGCGGCGGACGCTTGAGCATGTCGTGATGACCATCGATGCTCCACTCACTCTTCTCGGCCAGTTCCTTGAGCGCAAGCCACTCCCTGGGATGTTCCGAAACGGCGCGCCGGTAGGCGAGCAGCGCGTCGCGATCGGGCATCCAGCTGCCGGCGCCGATGAAGCACTCCTCGATCGAGATGTGGACGTAGTAGCCCGGCGCATGCACGTCCTTGCCCGACTCGTGCCTGAACTGAATCCCGACGTTGGTCTTGTAGGGCGACTTGTCCCGCGAAAAGCGCACGTCGCGGTAGATCCGCATCAGCGACCCGCCCTGCTTGCGATCGGAGGCGCGGATGTGCGGCGAGATGTCGGCCAGCGGCCCGCCGACCTGCCGAATGTACTCCAGCGCGGGCTCGCGCAAGACCGTCTCGTACACGTCCTTGCGCGCGTTAAACCACTCACGCTCGTTATTGGCCGACAGTCCGACCAGGAAGTCGATCAGTTCCTCACTGAAGACCATGGTTGTCCCCGTTTCGCTTGGGCTTCTCAACTGACGAGAGTATCGGGCGCATGATCGGGAGCGCGGTAGCGGCTGATCGAGCGCCAGAGCAGACCGATCAGCAAGGTCGCGCCCAGCCCGATCACGCCGCCCAGGAAGTAGGTCCGGTCCACGCCGATCTCATCGCCCCAGAAGCCAACCCAGATGATGCCCAGGTTGTTCGCCGTTTGCGCCATCAGCACCATCACCGAGAAGGCCCGCCCGCGCATCTCGTCCGGCGTCGTCAGATGCACCGTCACCTGGCGCACGGCCACTGTCACGGCATCGGCCGCGCCCAGCATCGCAATCACGATCATCCCGACCCAGAGCCAGGGCGCCGCCCCCAGGGCGAACAGTAGAGACGCATAGCCCGCCGCCGCGGCCAGCACCATGATCCCCTTGGCCCGGTAGATGACCAGGAACAGCGCCAACAGCATCCCGCAGGCCGAACCGACTGCATTGACCGTGCCCAACGCCCCCGCCGCGCCGACGCCGGCCATGAACAGCCCGGTCGCCAGCAAGGGCAGGATCTCGCGGTAGTACGAGATCACGGTGATCCCCCAGTCGAGGATGAACAGCCCCGGCAGAATCGGGTGTCGGATCACATAGCGGGTCCCTTCAATCACCATGCGCAGCGTCGACTGCCGCTCAGAGACCGCTCGGGCGGAGGTCTTGATCAAGGCCGGCATGATTGCCGAGATCAGGGCGAATCCCGCCGCCACCCAGAGCATCCCGATCGCATCAAGTCCAACGGCCAGCGCCGTGACGATCAGGCCACCCAGGATCCAGCCGGTCATCTGAGTGCTGGTGTCGAGCGTGACGGCGGCGCTGAGATAGCGCGGCGGCACGACACGCGGCGTGATCGTCGCGCGCGCCGGCGCGACGAACGTGGCCAGACCGCCCAGCGCGCCCAGGGCGACCCAGGCCATCCAGAACTCGAGCAAGTCGAGCGTCGCCGCCGTGGCCACGGCGACGAGGATGGCCAGCACGGCTGCATTGGCCGAGGCCATCAGCCAGCGCCGATCGAAGCGGTCGGCCAGGACGCCGCCATACAACACGCCGAACGCCTGGATCGGCAACTGCACCGCGCCGATGATCGCCACCTCGGTGAACGATTCGCCACCGGTCTGGTCGACGAACCACTGCGGGATCGCGACGAAGCGGATCATCTGCGAAATGATCATGCAGAGCGCGGCGACCCAGAGGACGCGGTAGTCGCGGATTCGGAACAGACTGCGCAGCGGCGGTCGGGAGAAGGTTGGACGCTGGCTCACGGGCAGCGCCGCCGTTTCAGGGATGCGTCGGGCATACTATGCGGCGAACGCGGGATCGGTTGGGGCATATCTGCCGAGGGTATCGCCCACCCCGAGATTCATGGGAGGTCAGCATGAAGGTCGGCATCTACTTGCCACAGGTCGGCGGCGTCGCCAGCCCGGAGAACATCAAGCGAGTGGCGACCGCGGTTGAAGCCAACGGCTACGACTCGCTCTGGACCTTCGATCACGTCGTGCTGCGCCCGGATCAGGGTTCCGACTACCCCTACTCCGAGGACGGTCGCTTCCTGGTCCCGGCCGAGGCGCCCTTTCTCGAACCGCTCACCCTGATGACCTTCGCTGCCGCCGTGACCGAACGGGTCGAGCTGGGCACCGCCGTCCTGGTCGCGCCGATGCGCGCGCCTGTACTGCACGCCAAGCTGATGGCCACGCTCGACCACCTGGCCGGCGGGCGCCTCATCCTCGGCGCCGGCGTCGGCTGGTGGAAAGAGGAATTTGAGGCGCTGTCGATGCCGTTCGACCGCCGCGGCGCGCGGATGGACGAGTATCTGCAGGTCCTGCGCGACCTCTGGGAGAACGAGATCGGCTCGTTCGAGGGCGAGTTTTACAACACCAGGGGCTGGTACTGCCGACCCCAACCGCCGCGCCGCGTGCCGATCCTGCTGGGCGGCAACAATCCCCGCCAACTCCGGCGTGCCGGCCGCTTCGCCGACGGTTACCTCGCCAACCCGGCGATGCTCGACACGCTGGACGAGGATTGGGCGCTGGTCAAATCAGAGGCCGAGTCGCACGGCCGCGATTCCTCGGGTATGCAGCTGATGATCAACCGGATCACGGTGCTCGCCGAGGACACGATCGACGAAGCGGCCGAGACGCTCAACGAGATGAAATCCAGAGGCTTCGACCAGGCGATCGCCAACTTGCATCCCGCCGCCGACGCCGAGGCCGTGTTGGCCGAGTTCGCGGGGAAGCATCTACAGGGTCTGCAGAGCGGGTGACAGGCGGACGATAGACTTGAACAGCTTATTCCAACTTCAGGGCCTAAATCAGAATAGTGCTCGGCCTTATCCCGACTTCTGGAATAGCTTAGGGGGTTATTCCGACTTGATGGCCTTAATCAGAATAGCGCTCGGCCTTATCCGGACTTCTGGAATAGCTGAAGGCGCGTATCCTGATTTCGTGCCCAAAGTCGTGACAAAGAGAACGGGTCCACGCCCACAGATCTGAACACAGATCCGGAGAACAAAGTGAGACGTGAGCGAACGGGACGATTTGAGACGATGCACTACGGCGACGAGACCGTCCGCGCGTTTGTCCCCTCACCCATGCCTCCTGTGCCCAGTCTGGACTTGACAGATCTCTCTCAGTCCATCGAGCAAGCCTCCGCGGCGCTCGGATCACTCGATGCGATTACTACACACCTACCTGATCCCGACCTGTTCATCTACTCCTACGTTCGGCGTGAGGCACAGCTCTCCTCTGAGATCGAGGGAACTCAATCATCGCTATCCGACTTACTCGAATACGAACTCGAAGGGGCTCCAGGAGCGCCAACAGCCGACGTCGAAGAAGTGTCGAACTACGTCGCTGCGCTGAACCATGGTCTGGAACGCATGCGTGCCGACCAGTTTCCGTTGAGCAATCGCCTGATCCGTGAACTTCATCGATTGCTGCTCAACAGTGGCCGAGGTGCCGAAAAGCAGCCGGGTCAGTTCCGCAGATCTCAGAACTGGATAGGCGGAAGGCGTCCTTCGGTCGCGGTCTATGTTCCGCCTCCGCACCAGGAAGTCGAAGACTGCATGGCCAGCCTGGAGCAATTCATTCATACCAGGGAGGACGGCCTGCCTGCGATCGTTCGCGCCGGTCTCGCTCATGCCCAATTCGAGACAATCCATCCATTCCTCGATGGCAATGGACGTGTCGGGAGAATGCTGATTCCGTTCATTCTGATGCAATCCGGCATGCTCTCTGAGCCGATTCTCTATCTGAGTCTGTATCTCAAGCAGTTCCGTTCTGAGTACTACGAACTGCTGAATCGAACCAGAAGCGACGGCGATTGGGAGACCTGGCTCTCGTTCTTTCTCGAGGGCGTAGTACAGACAGCTCGCCATGGCGTGAAGACTGCCAAGCGGCTCAATGAATGCTTCGCGACGGATCGGCGTCGGATCGAGGAATCCGGAAGAAAGGCCGGCTCGGCTCTTCGTGCGCATCACGAGTTCATGCAGCGTCCGCTGCGATCTATCGCCTCTGTCGGCGCTCAAGCGCAGTTATCACTGTCGACCGCTTCATCCGCAGTCCAGCATCTCGCCGAACTCGGCATCGTTGAGGAGATCACAGGAAGACGGCGAAACCGGTTGTTTGTGTACCGAAACTACCTGGCGATCTTGCATGAAGAGCTCAATCCCTTCGATTGATTCTCAGCTCGTCGTATTGCACGAATAAGCTGTTCGGCAAGTGTGAACCGCGAAAGAATCCCTGGAGGCACCAGATGGGCGACACCGTCACTTACGAGCGCAGCGGCCGAATTGGCACGATCACCTACAACCGGCCAGAGGCCCTGAACGCGATCAACCATGAGTTGCGTTCCGATCTCAATGCCGCCTGGGAGGCGTTCCGCAACGACGACGAGGCCTGGGTTGGGATCGTCACCGGCGCTGGCCGCGCGTTTTCGGCCGGCGCCGACTTGCGATCTCCGGCGCCGCCGGAGGAACACACCTTCTGGGAGGTGCCCTCGTTGAGTTCGCTCGAATCGGGTATGGAAGTCTGGAAACCGACGATCGCAGCGGTCAACGGGTACGCGCTCGGGTTCGGCCTGACCATGGTCGCCGCGTGCGATTTCGTCATCGCCTCCGACCGCGCCCAGTTCGGCTTCCCCGAAGTGCAAATCGGCGTGCCCACGATCCAGGGAGCGATCCGCATGCCCAAACGGGTCGCCTGGCATTATGCGATGGAGCTCCTGCTGATCGGCGATCGCGTTGACGCGTGGCGGGCCAAGGAGATGGGTCTGGTCTGGGAGATCGTGCCGCACGACGATCTGTTGCCCGCCGCCCGCAACCTGGCCGAGCGCCTGTGCAAGGGCGCGCCGCTCGCGGTCCGCGCGACCAAAGAGGTATCGCACCGTGGCCAGGAACTGCCCTTCGTGCAGGCGATCCGCTTCGGCGAGACCATGCGTCGCGTCTCCCGAACAACCGCCGACGCCAAGGAGGGCCCGCAAGCCTTCCGTGAGAAACGCGCTCCAAGCTGGGGCGCCCACTGATGGCGGCGTCAGGGCGGCGTTTCTACCGAGCCGCGCGCGTTGCCAATGAGGCAATCGACGGCTGGCTGCCCGATCACGCAGTCGCCGTCTCCAACGGCAACATCATTGACATTCTGCCCGCAGCGGACGCTCCAACCGCGGAAACTGTTGACCTCGGCGATGTCTCGCTCTTGCCCGGCCTGGTCGAGGGACATACCCACATCCCCTGCCCGCCGCGTGTAGACGCGTTCGACATCATCTCGCAGGAACCCAATG
>VXTH01000164.1:7289-14506 GCA_009837565.1 Chloroflexota bacterium
AACCCAATGCGCCCGCGCTGATGCGGGCGACTCATGCCGTCGGCCTGGCGCTGCGCAGCGGGATCACGACGATGCGCGACCTGGGATCGAAGAACGAAGTCGTGTTCGCGGTCCGCGACGCGATTGCCTCAGGCGTCATCCCTGGACCGCGGCTGCTTGCCGCCGGCGCGCCGATCACGCGCACGATGGACCACTGCTGGTTCTGGGGCGGCGAGGCTGATTCCCCCGAAGCGGTTCGCGCCATGGCCCAGGCGCACGTCGACGAAGGCGCCGATGTGCTCAAGGTCATGGCGTCGGGCGGCAACTTCACCCCGACCTCCGATCCACGCGACCGCCAGTACCCGCCTGAGACGATCCGCCAAATCGTCGAGGCCGGCAAATCGACCGGTATCGAGGTGGCGGCTCACACGCACGCAGCCGAGGGCATCCGCGCCGCCGTCGAGGGTGGCGTCAGACACTTGATTCACTGCCGCTGGCTGTCGGCCAATCCGGAAGAGGGGTTCAGGTACGAGCCTGAGCTGGCGCAACGGATCGCCGATGAAGGCATCTGGGTCAACCCGACCATCGGTCTGGGCCTGCTCGCATCAGAGGCGCGCGAGCGCGGCGACGCTGCGCCGCGGCGCAATCCGAACCTGCAAGGACCGTCTCCCCGTGAACAGGGTCTGGAAATCCTGCGCGATATGCGGGATCGCGGCGCTCGTTTCACTTCCGGCCTCGACATGGGTATGGCCTACGCCGACTTCAACCGAGCCCCGGCCGAGGCCTGGGCGTTCGTCGAGGACATCGGCCTCTCGGAGTGGCACGCCCTGAGAATCATGACCTGCGACACAGCTCGGGCCATAGGCGTCGGAGAACAGGTCGGGCGCATTCAACCCGGCCTCGACGCCGACCTGGCCGCGTTTCGAGGCGACCCTGCCACCAACATCCGCGACCTTGATCAACCAGTGTTCGTCATGCAGCGCGGGACGGTCGTCGTTTCTCCGAGTTAGGGAAACCGCAGCACAATCTCGCGACCCTGCCGCGATTCCAGGTCCAAATGCACGATCCGGTGGTTGTTCGTGTCCGCCACCAGCAGGGAACGGCCGGGACCGTTGGCCAATCCGCCTGGCTCGTCGAGCTGCACCTCGCTGAAGTTGCCTAATGCGGCTCCGTGCCCGCCGACGAGCGTGTTGACGTTCTCGGTCAGTGGGAACACCTGCTTGATCTTGTGATTGAACGTGTCTGCCACATAGAGCTCATCGCCCACGCGGGCCACATCGAGCGGATGCTGCAGCTTCGCCACCGAGCGCCCGCCGTCGGCGTCGCCGAAGTGGAACAGACCGCCCTGACCGGTCTTGCCGATGAAGGTCGTTGTGCGGCCGTCTGGATCCCAACTGATCTCGCGCACGCCGCTTGATTCCGAGTCGGCGAAGGCGAGCCCGGAAGGTCCCGGCGCGAGTCCCGAGACCTGGGCCAACTCGGATTGCATCCGCGGCCCGTCGACGATTCCCTCGCGACCCGAGCCGCCCCAGGGACCGATGTAGGAGGCGTCGCCGACCTGATCGCCAAGCGGCATCCGCCAGATCTGGTGGATCCCGGCCATCGCGATGTACAGATCGCCTTCGTGTACCGCCACATCCCAGGGCGAGCTCAACGCCGTCCGAGTCGCGGGCTCGCCCGAGGGCATCATTCGCGCCTGCTCACCGGTGCCGGCGATCGTGGTGACCCTGCCGTCGCGCAGATCGATCCGGCGCAGGGCGTGGTTCTCGTTGTCGGCGACGAACACGTAGTCGCCGAACACCTCGACGCCCTGGGGCTGATTGAACCGAGCCTCCGAGGCCGAGCCGTCCGTGAAGCCGGCCTCCGAGCCGCCGATCACCTGCGACACGTTGCCGTCGATGTCGGCCACGATGATCCGGTCGTTGTTGCTGTCGGAGACGACCAACCGACCTGAGGCGTCGTCCCAGGCGACCTTACCGGGGAAGGAGAGGGCGCTGTCACGTCCGGTTTCGCGGACCAGTCCGAGGTCTTTACGCGTCAGAATCTGTTCGGCTTCGTACTCGACCAACCACCCTTCGATTAGGGGGGCCGCCATGTCTTCCGTCAACTCGCCCTCGGGAATGCAGATCACATTGCCGCGAGGGTCGATGAAGTAGAGCGTCGGCCAGGCCCGCGCGCCGAAGGTCTGCCAATACTTGAAATCGGCGTCATTGAGCACCGGGTGCTCAATCCGCAGACGCAGGATCGCCTGGCGCAGATTTTCGGTCTCCCGCTCGGTCGGGAACTTGGGCGAATGGACCGAGACGATCTGGAGCGTGTCGGCGTAGCGGCGTTCAAGCTTCCGCAACTGCGGAAGCACGTGCAGACAGTTGATTCAAGCGTAGGTCCAGAAGTGCAAGATCAGCAGGCGGCCGTCGAAGTCGTCCATCGACATTTCGCGTCCGGTGTTCAGCCAGGTCATCCCAGCTGGAACGTCGGGCGCAGGCGTCTTGCCAAACGCGCGGGAGGTGGTCATAGGGGATTCTCTCCGACCATCGAGTGCTGTCGACTCAGACTAGCGCTCCTCCCCAACCAGCTTGAGGATCGGACCGCCGAAGACCAGCACGTAGAGCTCGCCTGCGTTGTCTACGCCAAATGACGCGATCAGCTCGCCGCTTTCAAGGATCACATTCCTCACCCAGCCCGTCACGGCACCGTCGTCGGGCCAGAGGCCCCAGATTGTGCCCGAACAGAAATCGCCAAAGATGTAGGCGCCAACGAGATGCGGAAGTGCCTGGCCGCGATAGACCAGGCCGCCGGTGACCGAACAGCCTTCGTCGTGACCGTAGACGCCAACCGGCGCGACGGCATCGGACAGCGTCGCGCAGTCCTCCTCGCTGCGGAAACACTCATCGCCCTCGAAGACGTTCCAGCCGAGGTTTTCACCGGCGCGGACGATCACGATCTCTTCGACTCGGTCCTGTCCGACGTCTCCCGCCCAGAGCAATCCAGTCTCGTGATCGAACGCCATTCGCCAGGGATTGCGCAAACCGAACGCCCAGATCTCGGGCCGCACGCCGGCAATGCCGAGGAATGGATTGTCGGTCGGGATCCGGTAGGGGGTGGTGGTGTCGATGTCCTTGACGTCGATGCGGATGACGGTGCCCAGCAAGGTTTCGCGATTCTGCCCGTGGCCCTGCGGATCATTGGCGGCGCCGCCGTCGCCAAGGCCGAGATAGAGCATGCCGTCGGGCCCGAAGCGGATCGCGCCACCGTTGTGGTTGGAGTATGGCTGGGGAATCTCGATGATCACCAACTCCGACCCGACGAACGCCTGTCCCTGCACAATCCGAAACCGCGACAGGCGGGTGACGTTCGCTTCGCGCGGTGAGTAGTAGACGTAGAGATAGGGATCGTCTTCGAAGTTGGGATCGAGCGCCATGCTGAGCAACCCCTGCTCGCCACGGAAGGTGATCGATTCAGTCAGGTCGAGAATCCCCAACTGTCGGATCTCCGTGCCGTCTTCCACGAAGCGAGTGATGTAGCCGCGCTGCTCCGCGACAAGCAACGAACCGTCGGGCAGCTCGATCATCTCGATCGGTTGGTGGAACTGATGCCCGCCCAGGATCGGGCGCAGCGCCAGTGCGAAGCCCGGCGACGCGGCTTCAGACGACCGGCCGTCAGCAGCAGCTGCGTCCGACTGGTCTTCGTTCCCCCCGGCGGGTGTCCCCTGTTGTTGGACCTCCTGAGCAGACGGCTGCGGCTGCTCCGCGTCCTCTGACCTGGCGGTCTCGGCAGTCTCGGCGGAATCGACCTGGCGTGACGCCTCACTCGGCGTCGACTCGGTCTGCTGCGCCTCCCGCTGTTCTCGCGTCCCAGAATCGGGCGGACTCGTTTGCCGTTCCTGCTCGTTGCTGCAGCCGACCGCCAGCGCCCCTCCGAGCAGGAGGATCAGCACGGATTGAGCGCAGAACCTACGGAGCCGGTTCATAGCGCAGCAGCGTCGTCTCCGTCTCGGGAACGTCTTCAAACACTGGCCGCACCCGCATCCCGACCTCGATCTCGCCCTCGTTCACGTTGACCAGCGTCGAAGTCAGACGCGGTCCTTCGTCCAACTCAACCACCGCGATGATCTGCGGTTCGTCGCCGGCGAAGTCCGGCGCCGTTGGCCGGCGGGCGATCGTGTAGGTGTAGAGCGTGCCTTCGCCGGAAATGTCCCGCCACTCCAGGTCGTCGGCCAGGGTCAGCGGCGCGTGCGAACGCGGATAGAAGACCCACTGGTCGCTCGAGGGCGAGTACTGGATCCGCACCTGGCGCTCCCGCAGGCCATCCCAGAATGGCTGCGTGCGGTCGATCGGTGTGGGCAATGGGCGTTCAGGGGGGCGCTGCGGCGTGTCGGCGGTCATTAGTCGCCCTCCAGGATCAGCGCGACCTGCTCCGACATCAGGCCGCCGTTGCCGGTGATGAAGGCCACGTCGGCGTCGGGGACCTGGTGATCCTCGCCGCGGCGCATCACCTGTCGGGCGCCCTCGGTGATGTGCGACATCCCACCGGCCAGTCCGGCTTGACCGAACCCCAGCTGTCCACCGTGCGTGTTGCAGGGGAAATCACCCGTGAACGACAAATCGTGATCGCGCACGAACGGCTGCCCTTCGCCTCGCGGACAGAATCCGGCGTCCTCGATCGTCATCAGCACCGTGATGGTGTAGCAGTCGTAGACCGAAATCAGGTCGACTTCTTCGCGGCTCCTGCCGGCCATGTCGAATGCCTGATCGGCTGCCGGAATCAGCGCGGTCGAGAGCATGTCCTCGGCATACGTCGGGGTCTTGTGCAGCACCCGCTCGCCGAAGCCGGAAATCCAGGCCGGGCGATGCTTCGACCGTCGCGCGACGTCTTTGCCCGCCACCACGATCGCCGCGCCGCCGACGCAGGGCATCACAATCTCCAGCATGTGAATCGGGTCCGAGATCATCGGCGAGTTGAGCACGTCTTCGATTGTGATCGGCACGTTGTGGAAGACGGCGGACGGATTGTGATTGGCGGAGACGCGCTGGTCGACGGCGATCTTTGCCAGGGCTTCGGGGTCGTAGCCGTATTCCGCGCCGTACTTCATCGCGATCTGCGCGTAGCCGCAGTTCTGGGCCACGTTGCCGTAGGGAATGTCGAATTCGGCCTGAGGTGAGCCGTAGTTGGCCGACGAGGCCCCGTATCGCCAGCTGCTCGGTCCGCTCGGTGCAACCGGCGGCCGAGGCGACGGCCACGAAGGCGCGCCAATCACCACGACGTTGCACAGACCCAGTTCAATCGCCGCGGCCGCCCGCCAGACCATCGCCGCGCAGGACGCGCCACCGAGGTCGACGACCTCGGCAAAATTGACCTGCATGCACATGTATTCGGCAATCGTGGAGGGCACGAACGAGTCTGACTCGCGGATGTTGGTGCAGCAGATCCCGTCGACCTCGGACGGATCAATCCCCGCGTCATCCAGAGCCTCGCGCGTCAACTGAGACCACTGCTCCAGAGTGAACATCGGAGGCGCCGTCGGCCGCCGCTCCGGCTTCCACTCCGCAATCCCAACAATCGCCGCTTCGCCGCGAAGACCCATGATCTGCTCCCATCAGCTAGCAACAGCAGTCTACGGCTGAGCCTCAATGAGGAAGCGAGGACTCAGTCAAGCTCAACCGGCTCCGACCACACCACCCCCGCCGACCGCAAGCGCTCAATCTCCGCGCCGCGACCAATTGCCTCAAGGATCTCGTCCGTCTCCTGACCCGCCAACACGCCCGGACCGTAGTCGTCTCGACCGCCGGCCATGGTCGTCAGCGCGCCCCAACGGCGGACGTCGCCGAGGCGGCTATGCGGCGCCACAGGACTGAACCCGTTGGCGAGCACGTGCTCATCCTTCGACAGGAACTCACCGACTGGTCCCGCGTCAGCTCTCACGCAACCGACCCCGACCGCCGTCAGGCGACGCTCCCATTCCGACGCTGGAGCTTGCGCAAACACCTCAGCGAGCGCCGCAATCAAAGCGCTTTCATCGGATCCTCCACGATCCTCCAACTCGGGCGCGGCCTCAAGGCAAAACGCCGACCACTCCCCGTCCGTCACCGCCGCCAGGAAGACCCAGCCCTCCGACGCCTCGTACAGCCGATACCACGGCGCCGTGCCGTACAGCTCGCCGTCCACCTGACGTCTCAGCGGCTTGCCCTCGTACTGGAGGAAGTCGTCGCTGTTCGCGTAGGCATTGGCGGTCAGCATGTTGACGTAGATTTCCTGACCCACTCCATACCGACGCTGCGCATACAGACCCATCAACGTTGCCGAGGCGACCAGTAAGCCGGTGTTCGGATCCGGATTCGCCTCGTTTGCCCGCATCAATTGCCGCGACGCCTCGCGGATCTCGTCGATCGTCTCGCAACCCGCCGGCGGCATCGCCGATCCGGCCTGGAACAACGCTCCGCCGATCACCGCGCCCGGAATCGGGTGCGCCGAGGGTCGATGCGCTCCCGGCGCGTCCGGTCCGTAGCCATTCGCGGAGACCCAGACGATCTCCGGGTTGATCGCCTTTGCGGTCTCATAGCCAATGCCTAACCGGTCGGGGACTCCTGGGCGGTAGTTATGGACGATTGCGTCCGCCTGCGCGATCAGGTCCGCGACGATCGCCTGGCCCTCCGGATCCTTGAGGTTGATGCAGATCGATTCCTTGGCGGCGTTCGTCTTGGCTGCCAGGAGACCGCGCAGCGGGCCGCCGCCCATGCCGCGGAACGGATCGCCGCCGATCGGTTCGACCTTGATCACGCGGGCGCCGAGATCAGCCAGCATCGACACGCCGATTGGCGTTGCGATGATCGTCGCGAACTCCAGAATCGTGAACCCGTCCAGCGGCTTGCCTGATGGAACAGCGCCATTTGGCGAGGTCGTCATCGGAGCGTCGCCATTTCTGGCGGCCCAGGCGAATCCGTTCGCCTCACCGATTGCCGGCGCAGGTCGCTCGATCTCCGCTGGCGTCTCGCGCAAGTGCGCAATCGCACCGACTTGCTTAACCGGTCCGAGCTTCGGATCCTCAATCGTGATCGTGTCGCCGTTGGCGGCCATGTCGAGATTGTCGACCGCATCGTGGGTCGGTGTGAATGGCTCGGCCGCGACGTTTCCCTGGGCGCGGAAGATCTCCATCCACTCGTCGCAGGTCTTCTCCTGTATGCGTTCGAGGATGCGGTCGCGCATCTCCTCGGTCGCCTCCGGCGTCCACTCGGCCTGGC
>VXTH01000150.1:0-12379 GCA_009837565.1 Chloroflexota bacterium
TGACGGAGGCTACCGCGAGAATCGCGGCGGCGGCAGCCGTGCGCCGCGCTATGACGACCGTGGTTCACGCGACAGCTACGCCGACCGTGGACGCCGCTGGTAGCACAGCACCGGCGCTGCTCTCGCTTCACCTGTCGACATGACTTCCGGCGTCCGGGTCCGAGCGATCGGATTCGGGCGTCAGGCCGCTCCGTTCGTCGATCTGCTCTGGACCGTCTACGACGGTGATCCCAACTGGATCCCGATGCTGCGCCGGGCGCAGATGGAGCGCCTCGACCCTGGTAAGACACCGTTCCTGCGATACGGCGAGGCGCAACTCTTCATTGCCGAGCGAGATGGCCGCGACATCGGCCGAATCTCCGCGCAGATCAATCCGTTGCACGATGACAAATGGAACGAATCCGCAGGATTCTTCGGTCATTTCGACTGCATCGATGACGGCGAGGCAGCAACCGCGTTGTTTGAGGCCGCGGAGTCGTGGCTACGCGAACGCGGGGCCAGATTCTCGCGGGGGCCGTTCAGTTTCACTATCAATGACGAGTCGGGATGCCTGGTCAACGGCTTCGACACTCCGCCGATGGTCGCCATGCCTCACGGCCGTACCTGGTTTCCCGAGCTGATCGAGGCCAACGGCTACCAGAAGGCCAAAGACCTCTGGGCGTATCGCTACCCCGTCGACGCCCCGCTCGGTGATCGGCGCGAGCGCGCCTGGCGGCGGATTCACGACCATCCCCGAGTTACGGTGCGGCCGTTCGACAAACGCAATTTTCAGCGCGACGTGCGCATTGCGGCCGAAATCTTCAACGAGGCATGGGTCGAGAACTGGGGATCGGTCCCGATCACGGCGGAGGAAGCCGACCGCCTGGCTGCCGACCTTGCTCAGTTCGCCGATCCTCGGCTGACCGCGTTTGTCGAGATCGACGGCGAGGCGGCGGCGATGGTGATTTCGATCCCGAATCTCAATGAATGCGCGCGCGACATCGACGGCCGGCTGTTCCCATTCGGTTGGGCCAAGGTGCTCTGGCGGCTCAAGCGAGGCCCGGAGAGCGGGCGGGTGATGCTGCTGGGCGTGCGTCAGAAGTGGCGCACACGGGAGTTCGCGCAACTCGGGGTCATGCTGACCGCCGAGGTCCACGTGCGCGGCGCAGCCCAGGGGTACCAGTGGGCCGAACTGGGCTGGGTGCTGGAGGACAACCACCTGCTCAACCATGCGCTGCGACGCACCGATGCCGAGGTGTACAAGGTCTATCGGATCTTCGAGAAGACGCTCTAGTCGCTCGGCAGCGCCCGTCGCAGACGCGCCACGGCGTCGGCGACGGACTCGCGGTCGTTGTAGACGGCCGAACCGGCGACCAGCCAGTCTGCGCCGGCCTTGACGATGGCGGCGATCGTCGATTCGTTGACGCCGCCGTCGACGGCGACGTGCGCACGTTCACGGTCGCAGGCGTCGAGCATGGTTCGCGCCTGGTTGATTCGGTCGAGCGACTCGGGAATGAACTGTTGACCGCCCCAGCCGGGATTGACGCTCATGATCTGGATACGGTCGCAGATCGGGACGACCGCGTCGAGCTCGCTCATCGGGGTGCCCGGATTGAGGGTCACGCCGGCCTCGACGCCGGCGTCGGCAATCCGCTGGAGCAGTCGGTGCGGGTGTCGCGTGGTCTCGATGTGGATGGTCACACAATTGACGCCGGCGGCGATGAAGTCCTCGATGTGATCCTCGGGATGTTCGACCATCAGGTGCGCTTCGATCGGCAGGTCCGTCAATGCACGCACCGCCGAGGCCATCTGCGCACCGAAGGTGATCGGCGGGACGAAGTTGCCGTCCATCACGTCGAGCGTGATCCAGTCGACGCCCGCCGCCTCCGCCTCCGCGATCTGGTCGGCCAGCCGTGTCCAATCAGCGCTCAGGATGGACGGCGCGATCTGCACCGGCCGGTTCGTCGCCGCGCTCATCGCCGTCCCTGCTGTTTGGCGGCCGCTCGTTCGGCCGCGCGTCGCTGAGCCCGGTTGAGTCCGGTCTCCAGCTGTGGTTCCGACGAGGACGTAGCCGGCTGGCTCGATGGCTGTCCGGCGGGCTTCAGTTGCAGCCGTTCTTTCGCTTCTTCCAACGCCGCCAGAACCTGGCTCGGCGCTGTCCCGCCGGGAATGCCCCTCGACTCCAGCGCCGACTGCACGGTCATCCCGACGGCGTCGGCCTCGAACGAGGGATGCTCGGACTGCAGATCTTCAAGTGTCAGATCCGCGAGGCCGCAGCCTCGTTGCTCGCACAGTCTGACCAGTCGGCCAACGACTCCGTGGGCCTCGCGGAAGGGCACGCCCGTTCGAGTGATGTAGTCGGCGTAGTCGGTGGCCAGGATGAATGGATCGCGGTCGACCATCGCCCGGGCGCGGTCACCGTTTACCCGGGCCGTCAAGAGGGCCCGGGCAAGGACGTGCAGCGTGCCGATTAACGTCTCGGCGGTGTCGAACAGGCCCGACTTGTCTTCCTGCAGGTCGCGGTTGTAGGCGAGGGGCAGGCCTTTGAGCGTGGTCAACAGGCCGGTCAGGTGGCCGAGCACCTTACCGCTGCGACCGCGGGCCAGCTCAGCGATGTCGGGATTGCGCTTCTGCGGCATGATCGAGGAGCCGGTCGTGAATGCGTCGGCGAACTGCAACACGCCGAATTCGGCCGAGCTCCAGAGGATGACATCCTCGCAGAGCCGCGAGATGTTGACCATGCAGATCGCCGCATTGGAGAGGAACTCAACGATGTAGTCGCGTGACGACACCGCGTCGATGCTGTTGCGGGAGATTGCTTCGAATCCGAGTTCGTCGGCGACGGCCTGTCGGTCAAGTGGGTACGCGGCGCCGGCCAGCGCGGCGCTGCCGAGGGGCATGACATCGGCGCGGGCAAAGGAATCGACCAAGCGATCGGCGTCGCGGTCAAGCATTTCCAGGTACGCCAACAAATGATGCGCAAACAGCACCGGCTGAGCTCGTTGCAGGTGGGTGTAGCCGGGCAGGTAGACATCCAACGAGCGCTCGGCCAGTTCGATCAGCGAGGCCTGCAATCCTCGCACGGCGCCGACCGCCTGGACAATTGCGTCGCGGACGAACATTCGAGTGTCTAGCGCGACCTGGTCGTTGCGCGAGCGGGCCGTGTGCAGCCGACCGGCAGCGTCGGCGCCGATGATCTGGCCGAGCCGCGCCTCGACATGCGTGTGGATGTCCTCGAGCTCGTGATTGATCTCGAATCCGCCCGATTCGATCTCCGACTCAACCTGATCGAGTCCCTGGATGATCGTTGCGGCGTCCGCCGTATCGATGATTCCCTGGGCAGCGAGCATGCGAGCGTGGGCGCGTGAGCCGGCGATGTCGTGCCGGAAGAGCAGCAGGTCGGTCTGGATCGAGGACGTGTAGGCCTGGACCAGGGCGTCGGGCGCTTCTTCGAAGCGTCCGCCCCAGAGGCGTTGTGGGTCTTCGTTCGGGTTGCCGGCGTCTGCCATGCGCCGCCTGCTATTCGTCTGCGGGCAGCCTGGTCAGTCCTGCTGCGTTGATCGTGTGTTCGAACTGTTCGTCGTCGAAGTCTCCGGCGCGCACCGTGATGATCGCGGGGGGAATGGCGCCACCGGCGATCAGGGCCGGATAGAGGCCGCCCGCGATTGCGCGGATGAGCGCCTGCGTCTGCGCATCGGAGAGAGGGCCGCAGGCAGCCTCGAAGGCCTGCCTGGCGTCGAGCGCCAGGTACAGGGCGACTTCCAGTGTCGGATGGCCGGGACGGCGGATTTCGAAGTCTGCCGCGTCGGGACCGCCGGCCGTGTCCACGGCCGTTTCGTAGCGAATGTCGATTTCTGCATCAGAGGCGTTCGTCGTCATCGCACGCTCTCCTGTCTGGCCGAATCGTCAGGCGAACCTGCCGCGTGTCAGGTCGTACGACCTGATGATACGTCGAGGACGCCGCCCGGTTGTTGCAGCAACTGCTTTTCGGCCTGGACCCGGACCGGCAACCCGAAGATGTCGATGAAGCCGACGGCCGATGTCTGGTCGAACACGTCGCCCTCGTCATAGGTGGCCAACGAGTACTGGTAGAGGCTGTTGGGGCTCTCGACGCCGACGGTCACGGCCTGTCCCTTGTAGAGCTTGACTCGCGAGGTGCCTGTCACGTGACGCTGCATCGAGGCGGTGAAAGCGGCCAGGTCCTGGTGTGTACCGGTGAACCAGAGGCCGTCGTAGATCAAGTCGGCGTAGTCCTGCATCAGACGATGCTTGAGCCGAATCTGGGTCTTGGACAGGGTCAACGTTTCCAGCGCCTGATGCGCGATCCGAAGCGTTGTTGCGGCCGGCGCTTCGTATACCTCACGGGATTTAATCCCGACCAGCCGGTCCTCAACCATGTCGATTCGTCCGACGCCGTTTGCGCCGGCGACGTCGTGTACACGGCTGATCAGCGTGACCGGATCCAGATCTTCGCCGTCCAGCGAAACGGGACGTCCACGTTCGAAGCCGATCTCGATGTAGGTCGGGTTGTCGGGAGCGTCCTCGGGGTTGGCAGTCCATTCCCAGACGTTGTTGGGCGGTTCCGTCCACGGATCCTCCAGCGGGCCGGCTTCAATCGAGCGGCCCCAGAGGTTCTCGTCGGTGGAGTATTGCTTGTCGACGCTCACGGTGATCGGGATGCTGTGCGCCTGGGCGTAAACGATTTCCGATTCCCGTGTCGTCAACTCCCACTCTCTGACCGGCGCGAGGATGCGCAGATCCGGGGCTAGCGCCTGAACTGAGACGTCGAAACGGACCTGGTCGTTGCCCTTGCCGGTGCAGCCGTGCGCGACGGCGGTCGCGTTGTGCCGGCGAGCGACGTCAACCAACGCCTTGGCGATGAGCGGCCGGGCCAGCGCCGTGGCCAGCGGATAGCGTCCCTCGTAGAGCGCTCCGGCCATCAACGCGGGAAAGCAGAAGGCTCGGGCAAAGTCGTCGCGCAGGTCGAGCATTTCGAATCCGACCGCGCCGGCCGCATAGGCGCGGCTCTCGAGGTCTTCGTCCGCCTCGAGGTAGCCCATGTCGGCAGTCATGCAGATGACTTCCCAACCGCGCTCGGTCAACCAACGTGTCACGACGGATGTATCGAGTCCGCCCGAATAGGCCAACACGACCCGCTTGTCGTCAGTTCGTCTTGCCACCCCAGTGCTCCCAACTGTGTTCGATTCGTTCGGATCTGTTCGATCCTGTTCGATCTTGTTCGATCGCGTTCGATTCTGAGCGACCGTGGACGGACGTGGAGTGTTCGCGTCGGGTCGATCTCGTTCGCTGGCGTTCGATCCTGTTCGGTTCCGTTCGGGCCTATTCGGCGATTGAGGCCAGCGCGTCGTCGATGATGCCGATCGCGTCGTTGATTTCCTCTTCGGAGATGGTCAGCGGCGGAACGAGGCGGAGCACGTTCGGCTTCACGACGTTGCAGATCAGCCCGCGTTCGCGAATCGCGGCGACCAGCGCCGGACCGAC
The DNA here is from genome assembly GCA_009837565.1 of Chloroflexota bacterium. Taxonomy (GTDB): domain Bacteria; phylum Chloroflexota; class Dehalococcoidia; order Bin125; family Bin125; genus Bin125. The sequence goes on from VXTH01000150.1 coordinate 5,482, forward strand.
GTCCTCGCTGAGCTGGACCGCGACCAGCAATCCCTTGCCGCGCACGTGGTCGATCAGCGGGTGCCGATCCTCAAGCGCTCGGATGCCGGAGGTCAGCTGTGCTCCGCGTGCCGCTGCCTGGGCCGGGATGTCTTCCTCGATGATGACGCGCAGCGTCTCCAGGGCCACGGAAGTCGTGAACGGCTGGCCGCCAAACGTCGTGCCATGGTCACCGGGCTCGAGGATGTCGCCGCGCTCGTTGGCGACGATCGCGCCGATCGGCACGCCGCTGCCCAGTCCCTTGGCCAGCGCCATCACGTCGGGCTGGACATTCTCGTGCTGCCAGGCGAACAGTTTGCCGGTGCGGCCGATACCGGTCTGGACCTCGTCCAGCATCAGCAGCAGGTTGTGCTCGTCGCAGATCTGGCGCAGGGCGACGAGATAGCCCTCGTCAGCGACGTTGACGCCGCCCTCGCCCTGTAGAGGTTCCACCAGGATGGCTGCGGTCTGCGGACCGATTGCGTCCCGCACCGCGCCGACATCGTTGAACGGCACGTGGCTGAAGCCATCGAGCGGACCGAAGGGCTCGCGGTAGTTGGGATTGCCTGAGGCATTGACCGAGGCCAGGGTGCGGCCGTGGAAGGCTTCATCCATGACGATGATCTCGGTCGCGCCGTCGCGCCGAGTTTGACCCCACTTGCGGCCGATCTTGATGGCGCCCTCAGTTGCCTCGGCGCCGCTGTTGCAGAAAAAAATCCTTGTCATGCCCGACTGTTCGAGGATGACATCGGCGAGGTCGAGCTGAGGAATCGTGTAGAAGTAGTTCGAGACATGCAGCAGCGTCTCGGCCTGTTGCTTGATCGCCTCGACGATTCGCGGGTGGCAGTGACCGAGGTTGTCGGCGGCGATGCCAGCGACGAAGTCGAGGTACTCGTTGCCCTCGTCATCCCAGACCCTGGAGCCCTCGCCGCGCACCAGCGTGACGGGCAGACGGCCCGCCGACATCATGAAGACAGCGGACTCGCGCTCAGCGGTGGTGGGCATGGTCGTCACTCCGGCTACGCAGACAGGACATTCAACCGATCCAGACTACGCGAGCGCTCAGTGCGCGTCTATGCAGTTGGTAGCGCTTGAGCGGCTTACTCCGCAGCGGCAGACAGACGCTCGAGGATCTGGCCCAGCCGTTCGATCGCTGCGCCGTAGCCGGCCCAGTCTCCTTCGCGCTGCTTTTGCAGCGCCTCCTCGAAGGCAACCTGCGCCTGATCGGCCAGCTCGGCGGCATCGTCGGACAGTTCGATCGGGGCCGCCGGCTCCGCTTCCTGCTCCTGCTGCTCGGGTTCAGGAGCAGCAGCAGGCTCTACTGGCGTCTCCTGCCCGGGGACGTCGCCGAGGAACGAAAGCCCCTGCGCAGCGCGACGTCCCAGCGCGACATCGACGGCGTTGACAAACGTGTCCTCGAAGGCAATCGTGTCGCCATTGACGACGATCACCCCCTTGAGCTGCGGGAAACGTCCGGTCTCCGCCTGCAGATAGATCGGTTCCACGTACACATAGGAATCGCCGACCGGGATGAAGAGCAGGTTGCCGCGGATCACCTCCGAGCCCTGCTGTCCCAGCAGCGTGAATTGCCGCGACACAGCGACATCCTGGTCGATACGGTTTTCGATCTGCTTGGGACCGTCGACATTCTTGTTGGCGGGGAAGCGGAAGGCAAACAACTTGCCGTAGTTCTCGCCATCCGAACGGCCGGCCATCCAGGCGATCGAGTTGAGCCGATTGCGCGGGGTGAATGGCAGGATCAGCAGGAACTCCGGCTCCTCCTGGTCGGGCAGACGCAACGTCACGTAGTAGGGCTCGACCGCGATCTCTTGCTGCCGCAAGAGTTCCTGGGGGATCGCCCAGAGATCCTCTCGGTTGAACAGGCCGCGGGCCGACTCGATGTGATAGGTCAGGTACTGGTCGGCCTGAATCTGGAAGTAGTCCTGCGGGTAGCGCCAGTGCTGCTGCAGGTCGCCGGGGAACTGCTCGGCGGGCTTGAACAGCTCGGGGAAGATGTCATCCCAGACCTGAATGATCGGATCGCTGTCATCAACGATGTACAGGTCCACCGTCCCGTGGTACGCGTCGATCACCGCTTTGACCGAATTGCGCACGTAGTTGTAGCCGACGCCGTGCGGCTGTGAATAGGGGTAGCGGTCGGTGACCGTGTAGGCGTCCTGGATCCAGTACAGACGGCCGTCCTCGCCGACCACGATGTACGGATCGGCGTCGAGTTGCAGGAATGGCGCCAGTTCATTGACGCGCTCCTGGATCAGACGTCGGAAGAGGATCCGACTGTCACCGTCCACGGAACCGGAGATCAGGATGTTGGCGTCGCCAAACGACCAGGCGAAGGCCAGGCGACGGAAGAAGCCGCCCAGTTCGATCCCGCCCTCGCCGGAGTACCGCGTCGTGGCCTGGTCGGCCTCGCCGTCCGATTCCTCGCCGCTCAGCGGGTAGTCGAATTCTTCGGTTTCGCTATTGGCGATCACATAGGCGTCGGTCACTTCGCCGTAGTAGATGCGCGGTTCGACGATTTCCAGGTCAATCGGTCCCGACGACGTCTCTTCAATCACCTCGGGCGGGATATTCGAGACCCAGAAGACGGGCTCACCTGCTGGTGAGACTTCGTCTACCGGCGTCATCACAACTCCGAATCCGTGCGTAAATTGCAACCGCCGGTTGACCCAGCCCTGCTGCGTCGGCTGCAAATTGGCCTGCGACAGCTCGCGCGCGGCCAGGAACACCTGATGTTCAACGCCGCCCACCTTGTAGCGATCGACATCCACATCCGGATAGACATAGAGCGGCCGAATCGTCTGGATGGTGTTCAGTGTGTCGTTGAGCGGACGGTGGTCCCACAGGCGAACGTTGAGCAGCGCCTCCGGGTTGAGCGACAGGTCACCTTCATCAACGAAGTCGTCTGCCGCAAATTCTCGCTCCTGGATCTGGTCCAGGGCGAAGGCCGAGCGGGTCGCCGCGATGTTGCGTTCGATGTAGGGGGTTTCGCGCTGCAGCTCGTTCGGCTCGACGGTGAAGCGCTGGATCGCGGCCGGCAGTATGGCGCCACCGACGATCGAGACCAGGATCAGCAGCGCAATCGAAGTCAACGGGAATCGTAGCCGCTCATGGAACGGCCAGGAGAGCACGCCGAGGATGACCAGGACGCCGGCGACCATCTTGACGATTTGGACGGGCGAGCGAATGTTGTCGTCGGTGAACGTGGCGCCGAAGACGAAGCCGCCGGGGTTGAGCGCCAGTTCGAAGCGAGCCAACCAGTAGCTCCAGACGAACAACCCCATGACGACGGCGATGGTCAGCGCGATGTGGATCCGCACGGCCAGCGTCGAGCGAGCATTGCCGCGGTGCATCATCAGCCGCACGCCGTAGGTGGCGGCGGTCGTGAGCATGGCCATGATGGCCAGCCCGGTCGCCCAGCCCTTCATGAACTGCAGTGCCTCGAGCTCGAAGACGTAGAAGCCCAGATCCTTACCGAATTGGGGATCCGTTGTGCCAAACGGCTTGGCGTTCAGATACTGCAGAATCAGGTCCCACTGTCCGGCCGCCACCGAGCCGAAGATGATCGCCAGCAGGATCATCGCGACCGCGGCGATGATGTGAATCACCCGCGACAGGCGCGGATCGTCGACTGCCGGCGCCAGGGCCTCGACCGGCATGCGCCAGGCGATCGCATACGTGCCGCCCAGTACCAGGAGCGCCACTCCCGCTCCCGCAGCGAACAGCCAGACCTGCGTCACGATCCGGAGATCAAACACTCCCTGGTATCCGACATTGCCGAACCAGAGCCGGTCCACGTAGATGTCGATGCCAATGTTGAGCAGGATCAGCAGTACCAGCAGGGCCACGCCGGCCACGACCACACGGGGCCACGTCCGACCACCCTGCGGCGGCTGGCCTTCAGCCGCCGTATAGGGTGGGGGTTCGTCGTCGCCGACTCCGCCACCGCCCAATCCTTCGCGGAACACCGGCGGCGGGGGTCCCAGCTGTCCGGAACGGCCCTCATCCGAGGGCGGCACGTCGCGGGGACCGTCATTGCCGTTGCGCCAGCCGCCCTGCGTGCGCTGGATCCAGCCCGGCCAGTTCAAGTTCACACTGCTCACGAAAGCGCCGTCCCCACCGCTGCACCGTCGACCGCATCGCGGACAACATGCGGTTGTCTTCCGTCCACGATACGCACGATCACTCCTTCAGCGAACGCCTGGCGTCCGGCGCGCAATTTGGGCAACATGCCGCCAGCGATCACCCCGGCCTCCGTGAGCGCCCGTTGTTGTGCTTCGGACAGACAGTCCATGCCCGCGCCGTGCCCATCCAGAACCTGCGGCACATCTGTCAGAAAGACCAGAGCGGCCGCACCCAGCGCTGACGCAACCGCACCCGCGGCCGCATCGGCATTGATGTTGAGTGTCGTCGACAGATCGTCGGCCAGCCCGACCGGCGCGAGCACCGGCAGCAGGCCCGCCTCCAGAACCCGCTGCAGGGTTTGCGGGTCGCAGCACGGGGTTTCCCCGACCAGCCCGATCCGAGTTGAGATTGGCGATCTGAGCGTGCGCCCGTCCACCCCACTGAGTCCCACGGCCGGCGCTCCCAGCTCTTGCAGCCGACGCGTCAACTCCTTGTTGATCAGGCCGGCCAACACGGCCACCACGACCTCCAGCGATTCTGGAGTGGTCGAGCGCAGGCCGTCGACCCAGGCAGCCTCGGCGCCCAGACGCTGTTGCCAGTCAGTGACCGCCGCGCCGCCTCCGTGGACGACGACGACCGGTCGTCCCTCGCGGTGCAGTTCCACGCAGTCGGACAACGACGTGTCATGTTCGCCAAGGGTGGAGCCACCGATTTTGATCACGATCGCACCGTTGCCGGGACTGGCAGATCTCATGGATGCCAGCCTAGCCGACACCTGCCTCACGGACGCCGCCGGAGTTGGCAATCACGAACCGATACCGTCGCAGTATGAGCGCCCGCGCGACCAATCACGCGATCCTCTTCCTGCTTGGCGTCGAGCTGCTCTCCGGGCTGATTTCCTTCACGATCGGGCGACCCAGCGGCGAGTGGGTGTTCTGGCTTCACGGGGTTGGGGGATTCTCGCTGGTCGGTCTGGTGATCTGGAAGTACCGAATCGTGCTGCGTTCATTTCGGCGGCGCGGAGTCGCATCTGAAACAGTTGGCTCGATCATTCTCGTGCTGCTCTTCGTCGGCGTCCTGACCACGGGCGCGCTCTGGGCGATCATCGGCCGAGGCAGTCTCGACATACCCGGGTATGGCAACGCCCGGTTGCTGGTCATCCACACGACGCTTGGGCTGGCCCTGACGATTCCATTGATCGTCCATGCAGCCATGCGCTGGCCGCGACGAGTCAAGCGCACCGACTTCACCAATCGCCGCGCCGCACTCAGGCTGATGGCTGTCGGGCTGGGCGGCCTCGTCCTCTGGCAGGGTGCATCGGCCGCGGCGCCGGCGGCCGGTCAGCGGCCTCGATTCACCGGCTCACGTGAAGAAGCCAGCGGTCGAGGCAACGCTCATCCCGTCACGCAGTGGCTCTTCGACAGCCGCCAACGAATCGATGCAGACGAGTGGAGCCTCACGATCCATGGCCAGGTGGACCCGCCTGTGCAACTTGCCTACGAAGAGCTGCAAGCGATCGCCAATCACAGAGCTACGGCCACGCTCGATTGCACCGGAGGCTGGTACACCATCCAGGACTGGAGCGGCGTGAGATTGTCGGATGTACTGGCACGAGTCCAGGTTGGAGAAACGGCAGAGAGCGTCGTGATCGAGTCTGCGACCGGTTTCAATCGCCGCTTCTCGATTGGGGAGACGGATCGACTGCTACTGGCCACCCACATCGCTGGCGAGCCGCTCTCATCGGGACACGGATTTCCCCTCCGACTGGTTGCGCCCGGGCATCGCGGATACAACTGGGTCAAATGGGTGACGTCGATTGAGGTCAGCAGCAAGCCGCCGTGGTGGCAGTCACCGCTACCGCTGCAATAGTTGAATCTCGTCAGTCCGCAACGGCCAGAATCCGCAGCAATCTCACGACCTCGTTGGCGTGGTCCAACTCATACACGAGTGTGATTGGACCATTTCTCATCTCACGCACATCGAGGTCCTGTTGCGAGTAATCCGAAGAGGGACCACCTATCAGCCACCGATCGTGCGGGAAACTGCCGATCAACTTCCGTGTTGGAGGGATGTTCTGTGGCCGCAGGGCGTTGAAGTCAGCGAATGCCTGGTCGCTGTACTCAATCCGAAACGGCATGCTGTTCGGAGTATTGCTCCAAGAACGTCAGCACCTCAGCTTCGGTTGGCAGCCCCAGGGAATCCGCAAGTTCTTCGCGAGGTTCGCCAAACTGCTCGAATATCTCGTCGTCGCTCATCCCGAGATGATCGAGCAATCTATTGGCAGTCATTCCCATCGAGCACATCAGGTCGTGGTCAGAAATGCCGCCTTGCGCCGACCGTGGGAGCAGAGCCTGGATGCGCTGGATTTCATCCCATGAGTCCGCGTCATACCATGCTTCTCCGACCTGAACCGGCGGACGGCTCGATGGATCGCGCCCAGGCAGAATCCATGGCTTTGTTGGCGTTGGCTCGGTCATTGACTCAGACTAGTTGATCGAATGGATCTGCTACGTCACGTAGTCGGCGTTGAAGCGGACGTACTCCTCGGTCAGATCACAGCCCCAGGCGGTCGCTTCGGCGTCGCCCTGGCCGAGATCCATCCTCAGGAAGACTTCATCGCCCTGCGTCTTCTGGGACGCCTCAGCCTCGGGCACGCCGGTGGCCGTGCCGTCGAAGACGCACAGGTCGGAAATCCAAATGCTGACCTGATCGAGGTCGTACGGCACGCCCGCGCGGC
>VXTH01000150.1:12389-14414 GCA_009837565.1 Chloroflexota bacterium
ATCAGGATCCGGCCCCAGTTCGGGTCGTACTTGCTCAAGGCGGCCTTCAGCAGCGGCGACACCGCGATCGTGCGCGCCACATCGCGCGCGTCCTCCCAGGACATCGCACCCGAGACTGTGATCGAAATCCGCTTGGTCGCCCCCTCGCCATCGCGGGCCATCATCTTGGCCAACGCCGTCGACACATCCAGCAAGGCGGAGCCAAACGCTTCGAGCGAGGCCCTGGAGAGCGGTTCGCCGCCGGCAGCCCCGTTGGCGAGGATCACGGATGAATCGTTCGTCGACGTATCCCCATCAACCGTGACCATGTTGAATGATCGATCCATGGCGAAGCGGAAGCAAGACTCCAGAGCGCCGGCAGCAACCGGCGCATCCGTGGTGAAGAAGGCCAGCATCGTTGCCATGTCGGGATGAATCATGCCCGCGCCCTTGGCGCAGCCGCCAACGGTGTAGCTCACGCCGTTGGCTTCGAACGTCGCAACGGCTTCCTTCTGGAAGGTGTCGGTGGTCATGATCGACCGGGCAAAATCGGCGCCACCGTCGGACGCCGGCGCGAGTTGAGGAATCGCAGAGCGCAACAGGTCCATGGGCAGGTAGTGCCCGATGATCCCGGTGGAGTTGACGAACACCTCCTCGGCTTCGCAGCCGATCAATGAAGCCGTCAGTCGTGTCATCTCGCGGGCATCGGCGAGTCCTTGCTCACCGGTCGCGCAGTTGGCGTTGCCCGAGTTGACCACGACGGCTCGCAACGATCCGTTCGCCGTATGCGCCTTGCTGACGTGTACGGGCGCGGCCGTGCTCTGGTTCTGGGTGTAGACAGCCGCCGCCGTCGCCGGGCGGTCCGAGACCATCAAGGCCAGATCGGGCAGACCCGACTCCTTGATCCCGGCTGTGAATCCGCAGGCCGAGAATCCCTGCGCTCTGGTGAGAGCCCCTTCGGCGTCGGGATTCGCGGCCAGCGCATCGTGATTGCCGGTCATGGATACACGCCGATCTTGCTCAGCCCAAGCTCTTCCGGCAAACCGAACATCAGGTTGAAGCACTGCACGGCAGCGCCGGCAGTGCCCTTGACCAGGTTGTCGATCGCACTGATCACCATCACCTCTCCGGTCATCGGGTCGACAGTGGGATAGACGATGCAGGCATTCGAACCCAGCGTCTGCTTGGTCGAGGGCGCATTCGGCGCGACATGCACAAAGGGTTCGTCCTCGTAGTAGGACTCGTAGACGTTGCGCAGCGCCTCTGCTCGCTCCTCCGAGCTCGGAGGCAAGCTTCCGTCAGCAATAGAGGGGTAGCAGGTGGCCAGGATCCCTCTCGTCATCGGGACGAGGTGCGGCACGAAGGTGACGCTCAGATCGGAATCGCTGTCGGCGCCGTCCTGCAGTGTCGAGAGTTCCTGAACCATCTCTGGCTGGTGCCGATGACCGCTCAGGCCGTAGGCGGAGAAGTTGGAATCAACCTCAGAGAAATGAGACGTCATCTTCAGCGCGCGACCCGCGCCGGAAACGCCCGACTTGGCATCGACGACCGTGCGGCCATCGAGCCATCCCTTCGCGGCGAGCGGAGCCAGCGCGAGGATGGCGGAGGTGGGGTAACAGCCCGGCACGCCAACCAGGCGCGACTCGGCGATCGCCTCGCGGTGCAGCTCGGGCAGGCCATAGACCGATTGCGGCAGCAGGTGCGGCGACGGGTGTTCGCCGTACCACTGCTCGTAGGTCTCCTCGTCGTAGAGACGGAAATCGGCCGAAGCGTCGATCACGGGTGTGCCGCCCTCAATGAACGGGGTGAGACGCTCGGCCGCAGCCGCGTGGGGCAGGCCGGAGAAAATCACATCGATGTCATCGTCGACCTCTGCGACGATCGGCAGATCGAGCGACCAGAGGTGCGGAAACACCTCGGGCAAAAGCTTCCCCACCTCGGAACGGCCGGTCACGCAGACGATCTCCACACGCGGGTGTTGCGCCAGCAGACGCGCCAACTCCGCTCCGACGTAACCCGTCACATTGATGATCGCTGCCCGGATCG
>VXTH01000331.1:0-14318 GCA_009837565.1 Chloroflexota bacterium
ACACAGGAGCGCGGCGCCGCGGACGACGACGCTGTGATGCTCGCGAATGCGATCAATCCGCTTTCCGGCATCGTTGCGCTCATTCCGCTGGACGAGGAATCGGGCATCACCGCGACCTTGATTCAGACGGCTCGAACACTTGCCGCTCGCGGTCGGTCGGTTATCTGGCTCGATGCCCGGCGGCCGGCCTTTGAGATCACCTATGACTCGCCTCCAACCTGGCTGACCGGAGCTCCCTGGGCTTCGGTTGAACGCTGGGAACTGATCCTCCGTAGCGCCTCCGCCGCGGTGCGCCCCAATGCATACGTGCTGGTGTTGACGGATCCGCTCCCCGATATGTCGGCGACCGTCGTGGCCCGTTCATCGTCCGGCGCCATCCTCCTGGCGCGCGCTGATGCATCGGAGCAGCAGCTCGTTGACGCACAGCTTCTCCTTGCGCACACGCGACTGATCGGTGTGGCGCTGACGAGGGCGCAAGAGCCCGACCTCCGCGACTTCGAACTGGCGCAAATGACTGATTAACGGCCTCGACAAAAGTCCCTGACGCACAACAGATTCTGGAGCCCTGCCGATGCACTTCGAACTCGAACCTGACCTGGCCGATCTGCAGTCGCGACTGCTGAGTTTCGTGACCAACGAGATCGATCCAATCACTGTCGGCGTCGATCCGGAGTCGCCCCCGGCCGAATTACGCAGAGATATTGCCGGCCGGTCCGATCGCGCCGGCTACTACCAGCTCGTGGTGCCCGAGTCGGACGGTGGATTGGGCGGCGGCCCTCGCGTGATCACGGCCGCCCGCGAAGCCCTGGCGCTCAGCGGCAATCCGTTGGCCTCGCTGGTGCTGGGATCGGGTCCCGGGATCATGCGGCTCGCCGACAACGAAGAGCAGCGGGCCACCCTGTACGAGCCTGTGCTGCGGGGCGAGAAAACAGCCGCGTTTGCCTTTACCGAAGCATTGCGCGCTGACGGCAGTCGGGAACCGACTCAAGCAGTGCGCGCCGGCTTGGGCAACGGCGCCGAAGGGTTCCTCGTCAGCGGAGCCAAGGGGTTCGTCACCGGCGGCGCATCCTCCGACTGGCTAGTGGTCGTCGCAAACGTCCCCGATGAAGGGACGGCGCTCCTTGTTGTTGACCGGGACGCCGTCGGCGTCAGCCAGGGTGATCTGGGTGCGTCAATGGACGGCAGCACCCATGCGCCGTTCTACTTCGATTCCGTCGCGGTGCCCGAATCCCGGCTGCTCGGCCAGGTTGGCGACGGATTACCCCGGGCGATGCAGAACATCGATCGGATGCGCCTGGGAGTCGCCGCCGACTGCGTCGGCTGGGCCCGCTGGGTTACACGCGCGACGCTGGAGCGCATCGAAGGACCCCACCGCAGCGGCCAACCGCTCGCGGAGCAGCAACAGGTCCAGGCAATCTTTGCCGACATGGTGGCGGATACCTACGCGGCGAGAACGTCGCTCTACCGGGCAGCCGAGGCTCGAGAGTCAGACCAGCCCACCGCGGGCACGCAGGTGGCGGCAGCCAAGTGGCTGGCGTCTGAGTGTTTGCATCGAACGGTCGATCGGGCAATCCAACTCCACGGAGCCCAGGCATTGCTTCGAGGTCACGCGTTGGAACGCCTCTATCGAACCAGCCGTTCCCTGAGGATCGCCGAGGGTCCGACCGAGCTGCTGCGCCTGACGGTCGCCCGACACATTCGTCAGAATGGGATCGAAGCTCTCTAGCTAGCTATCGTTGTACCGGTAGAAGGGGACTTGACGTGACAACCATAGACCGGCGCGCGGTGGAGACCTACGCGAGACAATCTAGGACGTTCCTGCAGAAATCCCGGGACTACCTGGCATCGGGCGACCTGCATCAAGCGTCCGAAAAGGGTTGGGGCGCAGCCGCGCACATGGCCAAAGCTGTGGCAACTGCCCAGGGTTGGGAGTACGGACGGCACAGGGACTTCAGCATCGTGCTGAACAATGTCTGGAGATTGACAGGCAACGACCGCGTACGCGATCTGCGAGGGAGTCCCAACGATCTCCACGAATACTTCTATGAACGGGATGAGTTTCTTGATGCGGCCATCATCGCCGCCGACATCGAGAGCGTCGCGGAACTGGTCAAGCTGCTGGCGCCGTTGACCGAATAGGGCCGCTGATCAGTTCCCTACCCCAAGACCCTCGTATCGCTGCTTGTGATGCAGGTGTACACGATCGCTGAGTTGGCGGTTTGATGCCCTCAGAATCCGGCTGAGCAGATTGAGTTGCTCGACAGCCGACTCGGATTTAAGCACTTCCTGCTTGACTGATGCCGGCGCTTCAATGCTTGAGGCCACATGACTGACCAACGCGTTGGGCCGACCCGGCAACCGATACGAGCGCTGCCATGAGTTTTGCAGCGCCAACGCCAACCCCAGGTGTTCTCGATACAGCGTCGCCGTCGCGTCGCAGGCGGTGTACGCCTCCGTCGACTCTGAGTCGGGCGGATCGTCAAGGTACTCGACGGTGGCCACCCAGTACGGCCGCTCACCCAGCTTCTCGATGATCCGGAACCGGCGTTCACCGATGCAGGCAATGTTGAACCGTCCGTCCGGGAATGCCTCGTTCGACTCCATCCGCACGGTGCAACCGACCTCGTGGGTCGGTTCACGTTCTCCCGATGTCGGCTGCTGGCGACTCCGACGGGTCAGCACGATTCCGAACGGATCACCGGTCTGCAACGTGTCTTTGACCAGTTGGCGATAGCGCGGCTCGAAAATGTGCAACGGGACCGACTCGCCGGGAAACACGACGATCTGAAGCGGAAACAGCGGTAGTTCCGGCATGTCCTCGGTTTCCGAACCGGTCAGTCGACCGCTATCTGACGCCAGCCATTCTACCCGCGAGCCTCATCACTCGACGCGCGCCGCCGTTCTCGTTGAATGCCCGGAAGACCTGTAGTCGTTCGGCCTGCAACGATCCTTCGGCGTGAATGGCCAGCACTTCCTGGTAGGCGCCGTAATCCGAGGAGGTCAGATCGCGGACGAAGTTGAGCAGCTTCATCCGTTGCTCGCCACCGACTCCTTCTCGACCGGCCAGGTACTTTTGCAGGAACGGCCTCAGCTCTTCCGATTCCCAGTCCTCGTCGCCGGGACCGGTCACCAGGATGCCGCCCGCGATCTCCTGCACGTGCTGCACCGCCTCGTGGTAACCGTGGGCGAAGTGCGACTTGGCCAGATTGACCGTCATCGGATCGGGCGCGACCTGTCCGTTTGGTTTGGCGATACAGCGCTCTGCCGATTTCTCAATCAATGCCCGGGTCGTCTCGGCGTACGCGATCAGGTCCACGAACTTCTCGCGGACGTGCGACACGCCAATGATCCCGTTGTAGTCGGCCGCCAGCGCCGCGCACCCGCCCAGCGCATCAATCAGCGGCAGCTTGTAGGAGACCGCCGTGAAGCGGTGGTACTCGACAAACGTCAGCGCCAGGTTGCCGGCCGCCTCCGTGTCGCCGTCGATGAAGATGCGATCGTTGGGGACGAAGACGTCGTCGAAGATCGTGATCGTCTCCATCATCTTGCGGACCGCCGAGATGGGCCGCTCGCCCTCGTGGCTGGCGTTGTCACCAAACGGTGAAGCGATGAAGCGTAGATTCGGCGTGTCGACCGGTAAGGCGAAGGCAATCGCCCAGTCCTGCTCCTCAGGTCCCATTGCGCGGGTCGGCAAGACGATCACCTCGTTGGTGTTGGTCACAACCGAGGTGTGCGCCTTGGCCCCGCGCACCACGACTCCATCCGGCCGCCGCTCGACCACGCGCAGGTACATGTCCGGATCGGCCTGCTGCGAGGGGCGCTTGATTCGATCGCCCTTGACGTCGGTCTGGGCGACGGCCAGCGACAGGTCATTGGCGCGGCAGTACTCGTAGTACGCCTTCGCGCGCTCGAAGAACGTCTGATCCTCGAACTCAGCAGTGACCGAGAGCAGCGCGAAGAGCGCGTCGGTGCCGATCTCCTTGATCAGTACGACCAGGGTGTCGCCTTCCGCCGTGGCGGCCTCAATCAGCCTTGAGCGATCGAGGAGGTCCTGCGTCGAGCGTGGAATTCGGTAGTAGGCCGAGTGACTCTCGCCATCCTCTTCATAGGTGGCCAGATCCCGGTACTCATCCGATTCCGCCATCTCGTAGTCGATGCAGGCGTGCTTGACCGCCTTGCTGATCGTCGGGTGGGTCGTGACATCATCAACGCGTTCGCCGCGGTACCAGATCTCCCGACCGTCCCGCAGGGATTCGACATATTCGGCAGCAGTTCGCAGGGCCACGGCACGCTCCAATCGAGGTACGAAGTCCATGCGATCCTAGCCGACGGTTGCCGCCGTGCCTGCCGCCAACATTCCGTGCTCTTTCCGCTAGCCTGCCCGCAACATCACAGCGAACGCGCACACGATGCTGTCGGCTCCAGATATACGTCGCCTCGCCCCGCTCGCCGCCTTGCTGCTGGCAGCAGTGCTCATCTTGCTCGACTCCGCCGCGACTCGCGCCGAAACCCCGGTCCGGATCGTCATCAGCCCCACTACCGTCTGCGCGTTGACCGATGCCGGTGAGATTGTCTGCTGGGGCTTCGACACTCCGCTCGTCCACGACGTTCCTGAAGGTGTCTTCACCAGCCTCAGTCTCGGACCCGGCGACGCCTGCGCGATCAACGACGAAGGAGCGGCCGTTTGCTGGGGCACCGGTTACGGCTACATCAACGACACGATCGACGGCATTCTTGAACGCAACCCTGGGACCGATCTTGACCGTGTTGAGCTTGCGCAGCTCCTTCCTCCCGAACGTGACGACCTCGTCGAGATCGTGGTCCACCCGTGGAGGCACTATGCCTGTGCTCTCACGATCGAGGGTGAGATCGTTTGCTGGGGCCGGCCTCAGGCTGGCCAGAACGCCCCGGCGGGAGGTAACTTCACTCAGCTGATCAGCACTGGGCGGGAGTTTTGCGCGCTCGATTCCGAGGGGCAGACGACATGCTGGGGGAACCTGGGTATCGAGCGATTCATCTCCGATGCCGGCCCCTTCGTCCGCATCGCAGCCAGCGGCAACGGACTGTGCGGCTTCACTGCCGACGGCGAAGTTCGCTGCCTGACTGCCCGTTCGCGCACTGCTCCCGGTCCTCCAGAGCCTTACATCCAGCTGTTTCGCAACGTCCATCTGCTCGGATCGCAAGGATGCACCATCTCAGAAGACGGCGCGCTCCAGTGCCGACAGACCCATCATTGGTGTCTTGAGTTGATTCCCGCTGACCTCGACTACTGCCCGCCCGATCTCATCCGCTTCCAGTACTGGTCCATTCCGTTCACGTTCCTGTTCGAAGGCGGACCCGATCGCGACGCTACGGAGGCCAATACCTACACCCACCTGTTCGGTGATCAAGCCGCCTGTGCTATCACCACTGCAGGGCACATTGATTGTTGGAGCGACTTCCGCCGGGGCGATCCTCGTCACGACGTGCCCGAGCGATTCCGCCCACTGCCGATGCCGGAAGCGCCCGAGCCTGACGCGGAAGAGGATGACCCCGGGCCGGATCCGGATCCGTAGCCCATCCTCTCATTCTCATCACGCCGATTCAGGACTGAACGTATTGACCCCTGTTCGCGATTGGCCGCCAATACCTGGCGCGATTCGCGGCTTCGTGTTCTTCGACAGTCGCTGCCCAGAGCCATCGACGGTTGCAACCGTATATCGCAGTTAGGCTGTCTCACGGACAATATGCCTCTTTGATTGGATTGCTCCAATGAGAACATCGATCATGCTGATTGCGACCGTCGCGTTCTTGGCAACGCTCGCGTCCTTGCAATCGATCCAGGCGCAGGACGACGCCGGAGACTGTCCGCCGCCCACACAGTTAGGCGAGCTGATTGATGTGCTGAGCGCAAGCGGTACCTGGACATCCGCTGAGTGCAACGTGTCCCAATTCCTGGCGCGGCGCCACGGCCTGATGTTTGAGTTCTCGCTGGCCGAGCCTCAGGAAGTGCGCATTGATCTGAGCTCCCCCGAGAGAGACACGCTGCTGTATCTGCTCGCCGAGGATGGCAGGTTGATTGAAGCCGACGACGATACGGGCAGCGGAAATAATGCTCGCATTGAGCGCGCGCTCTCCGCAGGGATCTACCGCATTGAGGCCAGCGCCCTCGGCTGGTCGGGACGAGAGGCCGGCGCGTTCGATCTCACCATTCGGGTGACCAAAGGCTGTCTCGACGTCGTCGACCTGGGAGTCCTTGACGACACGCTCAGCGCCACCGGTGAGTGGTCGCACTTCGGATGCGAATCAGCCTACCGAGCCGATCGCGCCGCGCAGCGTTACCGCTTCGAAGTGACCGACACCCGTCGCATTCGAATCGATCTGACGTCGGAACTGGCCGACCCGTACGTCTATCTCCTCGACGAAGGCGGTGATCTGCTCGAGGCCGACGATGATAGCGGGATCGGGTACAACTCGCGGATCGAGCGATTTCTTGGCGCTGGCACGTACATGATCGAGGCGACCAACTGGGGCGACCGCGATCTCAAGGGGTTGGTTGCGGCCCAGTTCGAGCTCACTGTGACGTCGGCTGAAGACGGACCGATCGTCAAACTGGAGGAGATTGTTGCACCCGACCGCGTGGTTCTGGGTTTGCCCTTCCAGATCAACTACCGGATAGGCAACCTGGGCGACGAGCCACTTTCTACGCTCGACCCCGAAGCGCGACTGCGCGTACAAGTTCGCTGGCCGTACATCGACGACTGGCGAACGCCCTGGATTGACGTCCTGGACGACGAAACAGAGCTGTTGCCCGTCGGCGCCTCCTATCACTCTGATGAGACTGTTGAGGAATTCGGAAGCCAGCCCCTGTCTCAGCTGCATCCATTCGAGGGGTTGTTTAGATGGCGCACGGGCCCGACCGACGTGATGCTTATGGTCGCGGTCATCAACGACGACTTCGACACTCTCGCGTTCCACTTCCTGACTCGACCGATCATGGTGCTCACCGGCCTCGAATTCGACCCGGTCAACGTCAGCGTTGACGGCGTGGAGTACCGGGTGTCGGCAATCGCCGCCGAAGATGGCGAAGTCACAACCGAGGTCAGGCCGGCCGACGAACCCACAGGCGAGGCGGCCGAAGCTGACGAACAGACCGCGGATGCATCGAACGACGACAGCTTGGTCGATGCAGAAGGTCTCGATCCGGAGATCGAAGCCAGAGCCATCTACGCAGCCGGCGTACGGACTCAGGTCCTTGCCGATTTCAGCGCCGTGCTGGAGTCGTTGAATGCCCGAGCGCAGTCGTTGTTCTCTCGCGTGGGTCGGGGCGGTTTGCCGCTGTCTGAGCTGGATGACCCTGCGGCGCCGACCATGGGCGCACTCGTCCAGTTGCTGGCCGCCGCGCATCGCGAAACGCTTACCAATGCCGAGTTCGATCCGCAGCAGTTCCAGAGCGCCGATGCCGCAGAGGAGATCGTCGTGCTCGCAGGCCGCGCTGCCGCCGCGCGGATCGATGGATTCGTCCGGGCGTGGGGACAGACGGCGGCGGAGCAACGCGCAATCACACCCGAGGAAGCGTTGCGGGTTCACGCTGAACTCGCCGCTGCTCAGGGTATCGACAGCCACCTGGTCGCCGCCGCAGAGCTCGTGCTCATGAAGCGGGAGGCTGAGGGTGGCTGGAGCGGTCCTGAGGTCGAGGCCGGGTTGGAGGAATTCGGAGAGGGAATCGATTGCCGCGCTGATGACAGCGCGCTCGACCTTGGCGACGAAGCCTTGCGAGCGCAGTCGACGATCTACGATCTCATGCTGGATCGCGCCTTCTGCGGTGCCGCGACCGCAGGCAATGACCACGACCTGTTGCTCACCGGGCTTGGTCTCGACGCAAATCCCGCGATCCCGCAGCCAGAGGTGTCCGAGGAACCAGCGGCCGCACCGGTCGTCACCGTGACCCGATTACTGGCTCGCGTGCTTGCCGACGGCCAAGTGGAGTTTGCCGCCGACCTCTCAAACGGCGAGCGGGCCCTGCCCTCGCAGCGTCAACTCCCGGTCGAAGTCACAGCGGACCGCTGGTTGAGGACTGGGCCGATTGCCTACAACGATCAGGAGCTCGGCAAGATCCATGCTCGCCGGCTGAGCAACGGGCTTGTCCAGGCGACCTACATTCCGGCCGGACTCAGCATGGACGCGACTTCTCGCTGGGTCGTTCCCGCGAATGCACCAATCGACGCCTGGCTGGCAAGCAGACGATTGGAGCGTGCTGCGGGACCGTCAGGAGATGACTTTGTTCAGCGGGTAGGAGACCAGGCCGCTGGCGCCGGCGCGGCGCAATTCGGGGATCATCTCTCGCTCCTGGCGCTCATCGAGAATAATCTCCAGCGCAACCCATGAGTCGTCGATCAGCGGACTAATCGTGGGGGCGTGCTCGCCGAACTTGCCAATCACGGCGAGCACGTCCTCCAGGCTTGAGCGAGGCGTGTTGAGCTTGAGTCCAACCTTGGTCGTCGCCGTGATCGCGCCTTGCAGCAAGGTGTTGATCGACTCGATCTTCTCCCGCCGCGCAGGATCGTTCCATGCGTCCTTGTTGGCGACCAGCCGTGCGGTGCTCTCCAGCACCTCGGCGATGACGCGCAGGTTGTTCGCTCTCAGCGACGACCCGGTTTCCGTCACATCGACGATGGCGTCGATGATTCTCGCCTTGACCTCCGTCGCGCCCCAGCTGAACTCCAACCGAAAGTCAATGCCTCGCTGCTCGAAGTACTGGCGCGTCGTGCGGACCAGTTCGGTGGCGATGACTCCGCCTTCGAGCTGCTCGATTTCCGTCACGTGCGATTCTGCGGGCACTGCGAGCACCCAGCGAGCGGGTCTGCTGGTCGCTTTGCTGTAGGTCATTTCGGCGACCTCGACCACGTCTGCACCAGTCTCGACGACCCAGTCGTGACCGGTAATCCCGACATCGACGACTCCATCTTCAACGTATCGAGCCATCTCCTGGGCCCGAAACATCGTGCAACTGATGCCCTCGTCGTCGATCTCGGGAAAGTACGACCTTGAGTTGACCGACACATGGAACCCAGCACGTCGAAACAGGTCAAAAGTGGGAACTTCGAGTGATCCTTTGGGTAGCCCCAACTTGAGCATGACGCCGGCTCCGGACTATTGCTGCATGCTGCCGCTCTGTCTGTGTCGATCATCGCGCATCAGTAGGGATCGCCGGTGTCGCGGGATACACTGGGCGCATGGCGACCATGGATCCGCCCCAGGCCCACGTGCCGCTCACCGACGAGCGAATCGAACGTCTCCAAGAGATGATCGGCGACGAGCTCGACGCTGCCTGGCTGTACGACCGGCTGGCGGGAATGAGCGACCGGGAGCCGGCTCACCACCAACCGGCCGAGGTGCTGCGCAACATGGCAGAATCGGAGCGCGAGCACGCCGCGCATTGGATCGCGCTGCTGGGCGACCACGAGCCGCAAGCCTACCTCGACCTGCATCGTCCGTC
The DNA here is from genome assembly GCA_009837565.1 of Chloroflexota bacterium. Lineage (GTDB taxonomy): Bacteria > Chloroflexota > Dehalococcoidia > Bin125 > Bin125 > Bin125. The sequence continues at coordinate 9,479 of VXTH01000331.1, forward strand.
GCTCCGAGTCCGGCTGATGGCCTTCGAGGCTCGAGTCTTTGGTCTCGGCTACATCATCTCCCAACTCAGGCGAGAAGAGCTGTTCGACATCCAGCGCTACGTTTCCGACCCCGACTCCGGCGGCCTGGCCGAAGAAGAGCGGGAGCATCGCGCGACATTGGCGGAGCTGGCGCCGCAATTCGGCGCCGAAGGAGCGATCGGAGAAGGTCACGCCGGGGTTGGCGCCCAGGGAGCCTCAACGTTTCGCGCGGCCCTCTTCGGCCTGAACGACGGCATCGTTTCCAACCTGGCGTTGATCGCCGGGGTTGCTGGGGTCGCCATCGGATCCGATGCTGTGCTTGTGGCTGGATTTGGCGGTTGGCTTGCCGGGGCCTTCTCGATGGCCGGAGGCGAGTACATCTCCGTTCGCAGCCAGTCAGAAGTCCTTCAACGACAGATCGCCATGGAACGGGACGAGGTGCTGCTCGATCCCGGAGAAGAGCGGCGTGAGCTGATCAGCATCTACCGGTCCAAGGGATTGTCGCAAGAACTGGCCGAACAGGTCGCCGCCGAGCTCTCCGAACAGCCCGATGCCCTGGTCGACACGATGGTCCGCGAAGAACTCGGCCTCGATCCGGACGGCCTGGGCAATCCCTGGAAGGCTGCGGCAAGTTCGTTTCTGTCGTTCTCATTCGGCGCGCTGATTCCACTGCTCCCCTTCCTGGTCTGGCACGCGGCCGACTGGACGGTCAACTACTGGGCGCTCATTGTCGGCGTGCTGGCCAGCGTGGTCACGCTGGCCGTCGCGGGTCTGTTTACATCACTCGTGACGAGTCGCAGTCCGCTTTATGCGGCCGGACGATCCGTCCTGGTCGGTGTGCTCTTCGCCGCCATCACTTTCGCCATTGGCAGCGCGCTGCCATTCGACCTCTAGCGCTGCCTCGCGATTAGAACAGCTTCGACAGTTCCTCGTCGGGATCGAAGTTGTCGACGTCGACCCCGAATTCCCTGGGCAGTTCGGCGCCGAAGGCCTGCGCATCCCGTTCCAGATCCAGTTGCTCTATCCGGGGATAGGACTCCACCAGTGGCATTCGCTCAGGGAACCCGAGCGCGCACAGGCGTTGTCCGCGGTTGGGAATGTCGCTCAACGCATCAAACATCGCCTGGCCGTGGCCGATGACCATGATGTCCGGCGCCGGATCCACGCCTGACTCGCCGCGAAACAGCCTCGCTCCCAGTAATCCGCAGATGAACTCTTCGACAACCGGTCGCATGGGTTGCGTGTCATCAAGTCGCACCGGGCTGGAGGTATAGCCCAGGTCCTTCAACGCGCGCCGAAATCCTGCGTGGCCGGGTGCGATATGGACGAACAGCGCCTTGACCTCACCGTCGGCCGAGTTTGTCTGGCTCCTGGCAAAATCGAGCACAGTCCCCCAGTCTGGCCGCGTTCCTGGGTTCGGCTTTTCGCCGAGAATCTCACCCAGCTCCTTCTCGATGCTGCGCCCGTCGACAATCAGATAGAAGTCACGTTCCTCGCCTTGCGGCCGGGGTGCAAACGTTCGAGGAACAACCTGTCGTTCGGGGGCCGGCGGCCGGACTAATGCCGGTTGATACGCCACGTCGGGGTCGAACACAGCGGGTTCATCAACCTCGTCATCGAACTCCACTCGAGGCAATGCGGTACGGAACAGCTGCGCATCATCCTCGATGTCGTAGAAGTCGATCAGATCTTCAAGTTCCGGCGCGTCGGGCAAGAACTCAGTGAAGCCGAATACGGTGATCCGCTCCGCCTGACTGGCAAGTTCCGGGAGCTCGGAGATCAGTTCTGAATTGTGGGTTCCGACGATCACCTGCCACGCCTGTTCGTCGTCCGCGGTCGAGTTGAGCCGCTCGATCCGTTCTCGGATCAGGTCGGCGCAACTTTGTCCGGGCGTGAAACGGTCTCCCAGGGCAATCATGAATCCCGAGGTGCGCAGAAAGTGCATGAATCCCTGCTGGCCGGGCGCCCAGAAGACGAACGTAGCCGAGTACGGCGCCGGACCACCATGTTGCTTCACAAACGCTTCGAGACGACGCCAGTCGGGGCGGGTATCAGGTCCAGGAGGCTGGCCGATTACGCGTCCCAAGGTGCCATCGATTGAAGGACCATCCACGAAGACGTAGTGACCCCGAGGCGGTCCCATCTCGGGGTCGGAATGATGCAATGTCATGTCAATGAAATCCTGCGGCCGTCGGCCGTTGAAGTCGATATTCGAAACGCGGTTGGCAACACTCGTCGAGCTAACCGAATCGGTCTATCCGACTCGGTAACACTTAGCTTATCGAGTTCTGCGAGCAATCGAAGGGAAAAAAGAACCAAGCACGTTTGCTATCGACAACACCGATAGCCTCGTCGATTCGCGCCAAAAGTCGCGATAGATGATTGACCGAGTCTGCTATCCAGCAACCTCAATCTGCACCGAGGGGAGTCGATTGGCGCCCGCGGACTGCAGTCCTTGCACGGCTCCATGGCTGTGGAGGGCCGAGACCCAGACTGCGCCGCTGGGCACGTCCTCGGTAATCTCCGCCGCCAGGCTGATCCGGCTGTCGTTGCCTGTCAGGATCACGACTGCACCATCTTCGATCCCCAGTGACGCTGCGTCGCCCGGATTGATCTGCACCGTGTCCGAGCGTTGCAACAGGTCGGCATTGACCTCGCCGCGCGCAGCCGAGAGCCGATCGCTGTAGAGATCGCGTCCTGACAGCAGAGTGAGCGATCCGTCGCCGTTTGCAGCTCCGGTGGCCTCGACACTGAGGAAACGTTGCGTTGCCGCACCGTTGATCGCCATTCGAGACTGGCTGGCTCCTGCCTCGAGGAGTGCCGAGTATCGGCTGTCCACCCCGGCCAGTGCCGTTCGAACCTCGCCCACATTCTGAGGCTGCGCCGGCGCCGGAAACGGACTGCCCGGTTCGCCGTCTTCGTTGGTCGTTGGTGTATCGACCGCTGGAAGATGTGCCGCCAGAGCCGCCAGCCAGAGTCCCAGCGGACGCGCGTTACGTTGGTCAATCGTCGCGGTTCGCAGGCGAAGGATCTGCCGGTCGGCATTGGTGATGTGGCCATCCTTGCCGAATGCCGAAACATCGGGCAAGACATGCGTGGCCAGTTGCACGGTCTGTGTTGCGACTTCATCAATCACGACGAGAACGTCGAGATTCTCCAGCGCGGCAATCGTCGCCGCGTGGTCGGGATGCAGCATCACCGGGTTGTCTCGCGCCACGATTAGGGCCTTCACTGTGCCCTCTTGCGCCGCCTTCAACATCGAGGAGACATCGAGTCCTGCCTCGCCTGGGACGATACCGAGGTCTCGGAGTCCTACGGAATTCGATTCCGGCGGCAGCACGTGCAGCGAGGCCGGCGCGTCCGCCGGACCCGCCAGCGCGATCGCCAGATTTGCCGCTGCCCGCACCTGTGCACCTGCCTGGGCGGCGTTGGTGCGTGAAGGAGCGACCACGATCGCAACCGCGCCTCCGCGCCGGCGAAGCGCGGTAGCCGACGACGCCTCGACGCCATCGGCGGTGCCACTCACATCCGACAGGCCGTCAACGTCGGACAATCCCGTCCGGACATCGAGATCCTTGACTACCTTTGTCGCAATCGCCTGCGCGACGCTCGCAAGGTCGCCGTCGGCGGGATGGATCGCGTGCGCCTCGTCGACCGCATAGTCGGCCAAGGGATTGCGACGCGACGAAATGCTGACCAACGACGCGCCGTTGTTGGCAACCGCGTCCTTGATCCGCACGCCGAGCACGTTGTTCGAGGCGGAAATGTCGTCACCGATTGCAACGATCAGGTCCGCTGATTCAACCGATGTCAGACGCGAGGGCAGGTGCTCCGAGCCAAATGCGTCGTTGAGCCCCGTGCCAATAGCGGCGGTGACCGGTCCCAGTGAGGAATCGAGATTGGTGATCCCAAGGCGGGTCGCCAGGGTGCGAAGCGCGTACAGCTCCTCAAGCGTCATCTGTCCCGAACCGAGGATTCCCACCGCAGACGGGCCGTGCTCAGCGAGGATCGCCGAGATCGCCGCCGCCGCGTGCTCCGCCACCGCATCCCCGTCCTGTTCGAACGCGTCCTCACCCCGACCGATCGAAGCGGCGCGCAGTCGATCCTTGTCTCGGGTCTGGTCGTAGCCGAATCGCCCGCGCACGCAGATCTGCGAGCGCGAGACATCGTTGCCGTTGCCCGGCCGAACCTGCACTCCGCGGCCGTCACGCACGCCCATCTGGATCGTGCAGCCCATCGAGCACTCGGTGCAAGTGGTAGTCACCCACTTGTCAGGCCGGGCGACCCACTTGTTCGGCGCTTCCATCAGCGTTGCCGTCGGACATACGTCGACGCAGGAGCCGCAGAAATCGCAGTTTGATTCGTCGATGCGTCCTCCCGCGCCAAACGCGATCATGGTCGAGAAGCCTCGGCCCGCCAGCGTGATCGCGGTCGTGTGACGCAAATCGTCACAGGCGCGGACGCAGCGCGTGCAGATAATGCACATCTGCGGGTCGAACTCGAAGAACGGATTCGCGCGGTCAGGCTCGGGCTGCTGATGTCGGTAGTAGGTGCGGGCCTCGTCGATGTATGGCTCGACGTTGGCGCGTCCAACGTCGGCTGCGTCGCAGGTGGTCTGCAGCTCGCAGCGGTAGTTCTTCGAACAAGTCACGCAACGGTGTGTGACCTCGTTGTCGCGCAGGCAAATTTCACCGGTGCGGCAGTGCTCGATCCGGTGACAGGTCAGACAGCGGTCCGAATGGTTTGCCAGGATGACGGCCAGGACCTCCTGGCGCATCTCGGTCACTTCCGGCGTGTCGGTGCGCACGACCATGCCGTCCA
>VXTH01000311.1:0-8826 GCA_009837565.1 Chloroflexota bacterium
TGTCAGTGTTCGTCCAGGCATTTCCGCTCTGTTCCAGGATTCTGCAGTTTCCGGCGAGGATGTCGACTAAACAGACGGTCGAGCCCTGGCGCAAGAAGATCGTATGTTCGGATCGTATTCGGTTTCCACTGCTGAGGAGCACGGCGGCATCCGACAGCGGACGTAGTTGTGTGAACGTAGACGGTGGTATGCACTCAGCTCCTGTTCAAGCGGCAAGTAGCATTCTGTTCGAGCGCACCCCGTTGGAGCACCGTACCGACCGGCAGATTCGAGAGAGGCTGATGGCGTCGCAGTGACAGGCCATATCCGGCTCGCACGCCTCTCGGTCGTCTTGTTGGCAGCGCTCCTCAGCCTGCTGCTCGCCCCAGCCCTGCTCGCCGAACCGGAGCCGCCGAAGAACCTGCGAACACTGCAGCCGGGGGACAATCTCGTTGGCTGGGTTGGGTTTCCTGCGTCGACGCAGCATGTGTTCGATCAGATTCCTGCGGCGGAACTGATTTACTCCTGGGACGCGGAGTCTGCCCAGTACCGATTTGCCGCTCGCGGCTTTGACGCAACGCTGCCCGTGCTGGAGCCCGGGATGGGTCTGATCGTTCGCATCGCCGGCGACGCTCCGGTGGAGTGGCTTCAGCCGACTGTCGCCGATGGTGAGTGGGTCGGATTGAAGTCCGGGCCGAACCTCGTCGCCTGGACCGGACCCAGCGGAACCCCGATCGATCTGGCGCTCCGGTCCGTCGGCGATTCATTCACGCACGCCCTCTACTCCACGCCGGAGAGCGGGGAATTGCGGAAGCATCAGCCGGATTCGAAGGCAAGCGTTGGCCATTCGCATCAGTTGCGACGAGGCGACGCTCTCTGGGTGTTCAGCACGACAGAGACAAACTGGCTGCAGCCAAGCGGCGATCGCGCGCTCCATCTGCTCGGTCCGCCGCCTGACCACGTCCGTTGGTACGCCTCGTTCGACAAGTACCTCGACGCCGACGGCATCGCGGTCATCGCCACCGACAACGTCGCCGACGAAGCGCTCTTCCGCGCCGCCGCCATCCTCGACGACATGTTGGTCAACCGGCCCGACATCCGCGAGACCCTCATCCGTCACCGGGTCCACGTTGTAGTTGTCGGTCGCGAGGAACAGACCTTCGACCTGACGCCGTACCGGCAGTATCAGGACATCGTCAAGCTCGAACCCCACGGGCCAGGAGGTCCTCGCGGGCTCGGGCCGAACCAGTTCACGCCGGCCTTGGTACCCGAGGAAAACGTGCTCTGCCTTAGCGGTAGGTCCTGGGGTTACGACATCGTGATCCACGAATACGCCCACGCAATCGACTACGCCCTGAGTCGCGGAACCTCAAGCGGCAACTTCAGCAGTTCGCTCGGCCGCGCCTACCGATCGGGAATGGACTCCGGCCTCTGGGATGGCTCGTATGGCGCGACGAACACGGCCGAATTCTGGGCCGAAGCGGTCGGCGCATGGATCGGCACCGGCCAGTCATTCGATATGCCCTTCAAGAACCGTCTCCATCTGGAGGAGCACAGCCCGCCCATCGCGAAGCTGATCACCGACACCCTCGGCGACTTCCAGGTCGATTCCACCTGCCACTCAGCGCAATCGCCGGCGCAAGGCGCAACGCGAAATCACGTGGTAAGCGGTCAGATCATCGATCATCTCGGCCAACCGCTACCTGGCGCATTGGTCTGGTTGCGCCAGACATCCGGCGCTCGCGCCGCCAGATTGTCTTTGTCATGGCCGGACGGCGGCTACAGCCTCTTTGTGGAACCGCACGAGTACTCCCTGGCGCTTTCCATCGACGGTTGCCAGGTCACAAGCGCCAGCGCTCCGCGAGCTCCCGACGACCTTTCCTCCGGTCGATTCTCCGTTAGCGATCAGGATGTCAGCCTGGACATTCAGCTCGTCGAACCGTTCTGCACCATCGCCGCGTCGGGCGTGCTCCGTGACGCCAATGGCAGAGCAGTAGACGCGTACGACATCTCGGTGGAAGGTGAGTCGGGCAGGTCGCGAACTCAACCCTCGGAAGACGGCAAGTTCGCCATCCGGTTTCCCGACGACGGGGCGTACGCGCTTCGCATCAGATATGGGGAATGCGACTACTTCTATGACGGCGCGGCTCTCGTCCACGGTCCAAGCGCCGGTCTCCAGTTCAATGCGCGCGAGCTGGCTGCTGCCGAGTTGAACCTCCGGCTGCCGCGGGGCGGCTGCTGAGGGGACAGTCTCAGGGACACTGAGCAATGACCACGGCCGGCCCGATTCACACAGTCGAATCGGCCTTCGCACCAATGGTTAGTGGTGCTGCCGACGCTCTTCGGGGTGCACCGTCTGCTGGACCGCCTGCTGGCCATTCGGGTACACCCAGTCGTGCTGCTCGAGGTACTCATTGGCCAGCTCGATCAGGTCGTCCTTGTCCTTGTACAACCGGTTTGGGTTCGTGACGACGTTGGTGTACGAGCCGCCGACCTGGATCGCCTCATAGGGGCAGGCCTCGGCACAGAGTCCGCAGTACATACAGAGGCGGAAGTCGATCTCGTAGCGGTTGACCAGGAATGAACCGTCTTCGCGCGGTTCGGTGTCGACCAGGATGCAGCCGTCGGGACAGCTCTGGGCGCAGGTCGAGCAGCCGGTGCAGCGCTCAACGAACCAGACCAGGTTGGTCCGCGCGCGCGGCGGGATGTCGCGCTCCTGCTCGGGGAACTCAACCGTGACCGGTTCCTTGCGCACGTGCTTGACCACGGTCATCAGTCCCTTGGCGATGCCCTTGCCGAAGACCATGTGCCAGTTCCTTCTAGCGCTCTCCTGCCGTAGCAGGCTAGCGGCTGGTGAAGAAGTTCTCGTCGTGCGGCAGCGCGCCGGTCCACTTGTCGCGCGGCTGACCGTCGGCGGTCAGGTATGGCGGGAACAGCGATTCCAGCTCCTGCCGAATCGGATCGCCCTCCGGCAGCATCCGCGAGAAGTCGCCGGTCGGCTCCGGACGCCGCTTGCGATGACCGTTGGCGTGCTCTTCATCGATCACCTGCTGCAGCAGCATGAGACCGGCGAGCAGCGACTCCGGGCGAGGCGGGCAACCAGGCACGTACACGTCGACCGGCACGATGTTGTTGACGCCCGGCAGCGTCGAGTAGCCGTGCGCGAACGGTCCACCGATGTTTGAGCAGGAACCCATCGAGATCACCCACTTGGGCTCGGCCATCTGCAGGTAGATGCGCCGAACCGGAGGCGCCATCTTCCAGGTCACCGTGCCTGCCACGATCATCAGGTCGGCCTGCCGTGGGGACGCGCGAAAGACCTCGGCGCCGAAGCGGGCCAGGTCATATCGGGCGTTGGCCGTCGCAATCATCTCAATCGCGCAGCAGGCCAAACCAAACATCGCCGGCCACAGTGATGACCGCCGGGCCCAGCCAAAGACCTTGTCCACTGTTGAGACGAGGAGTTGAGAGCGAAGCTCGTCCTCAACATCCGTCACCGGGTCAAGCAAGGGGATCGGAGCCCCCCCAGTGTCAATCGTCGGAGAAACCATGCCCGCTCCGTTCACCCGTTCGTGTCAGGATACACGAGGGTCATTCTCTCAGGTCCGCTACTCGCGGCTCGACGCTTTGAGCGAATCGCGCGAACTCATGAGTTCCGACTGTGAAACCGACGCGGTTAGCCCTTGTAGTACTGGTATGAATGAACTATGCTTTCAGTCAGGCGTGGAGGCAGTCATGGTCACGAGAGAGCAACCGGGAGATCGAGATGAGCCGCTGGGGCTCCGCGATGCGTTCTCCCAGTTGAATCGTCGGATTGATGACGTCAACGCGCGGATCGATGACCTGCGCTCTGATGTGAACGCCCGCTTTGAAGATCTACGGTTGGAGATGGACGCTCGCTTCAAGCTCCTGATGTGGGGCATCGCTATCGGTTTCGCGTCAGTCTTGGCTGTCCTCGGCGCACTCCTTGCGCGAGGCGGTTGAGCCGGCTCGTCGCGTTAGCAGCGGTTTCTGGCCAACTCACTGGCCGCCCCGGCAAGTTGCGAGCTTCCGGCAGTCGTTAGAGCCTGACTATCCCATTCGGCCCCACAGCAGCAACCGCTTGAACGGGTAGAGGAACGGGCGCTCATCCGACAGTTCTGACAGCAACTGTTGCCGATAGTACGACAGGAACGCTTCGTAGTCCTCTACTGCCATCCGGTCTCGGTAGCCCGTCAGCAGCGAGCCTTTGACCCACTCAATCACATCTTCCGGCCCCGGCAGGTGATGCAGGTAGACCTGCACGCGCACATGTTGTTCGGCGAAGCCAAGCCGCGCCAGCTGCTCGGCGTACCATTCCGCCGACTCAATCGAGTGCCGATAGACGAATCCGCCCAGCGCTTCGGCGTGCGGCGACTGCTTTGCCACCTCGCGAGCCACCGCGTGCGACGGATGATCCTCGTTGGCAGGCATCTGCACTGCCAACTGTCCACCCGGCTTCAGCGTCGACGCCAGACGAGGAAACAGCGAGGCGTGGTCCGGGACCCACTGAATCGACGCGTTCGCAAAGACCACGTCCAGTCCGCTGCTATCCAGCACGGTGAACTCGGTGATGTCGCCGCGTTGGAATCGCACTGCGCCGCCCGCGTGCTGCGCGCTCTGCTCCAGCATTGCCTCGGATCGATCGATGCCGATCGTCTCCGCTGCCTGCATCCGTTCGTGCAGCACCCTGGTCAACACTCCGGTACCGCAGCCCAGGTCGACGACGCGTCCACCGGGTACCGGCTCCACCAGGTCCAGCAGGTCGTAGAACGGCTGCTCCCGCTCCGCTTTGAAGCGTGCGTACTGGTTGGGCTGCCATTCGTCGCGTCCGGATGTGGTCACGACCGTGAGCCTACCAATTTGAGCCGCGTAGCCTGACAGTCGATGACCGCCGAAATCACGCTCACCCGACGCGACGCCCATCGGCTGCGCCTCCACGCCCAGCAGTTGGACGCCCAGCGCGGCGACGGTGTCCCAGGAACAGTCCGAGCGGCAGCCGCCATCCAGGCTCAGGACCGCCTCGGAGAACAGCTCGGCGTCGGCGTCCGAGCGGTGGGGTTGACCGCAGCCCAGGTCGACCATGCGCGTCAGGTTGAGCGCTCAGTCGTCCGCAACTGGCTGATGCGCGGCACCCTGCATCTCGTCCCATCCGAGGATCTCCGCTGGATGCTCGACCTTCTGGGAGAAGCTATGGACGCCAAAGCGCTCAAGCGCCGCGCCGATCTCGGCATCTCCGACGACGATCAGAGCAAGGTACTTACGTTCCTGCGCGAGGAGCTCGCAACCAACGGACCGATGATCCGAGCCGAGATCGGCGACGCCTTCCGTTCGGCGGGCTTGCCGTCGGACGGTCAGGCAACCGCGCACCTGTTACGCAGCACTTCGTTGCTGGGCGTCAGCTGCTTCGGCCCCGAACGCGACGGCGACACGACCCACGTGCTGATCGACGACTGGCTGCCCCAGGCCGACCCACCACCAGACCCTGCCGCCGAACTCGCCCGACGCTACTTCAGAGCCTACGGCCCCGCGACTCAGTCGGACTTCCGCTGGTGGTCCGGTCTGCCTGCCGCCGACACTCGCCGATGCCTGCAGGCCGCCTTGGATAACCTGACAGAAGTGGATGTCGATGGCCAGCCAATGTGGATGTCACATGACGGGGCGGACCGAATTGGTGAAGTGCTCGACGGTCCGCAGAACGTCCTGAGAGCGCTGGGACCGTTCGATCCGTACATCGTTGGATACGCCAGGCGAGACCTCGAGGTCCCCGACCATCTTCTCAAGCGAGTGAACGCCGGTGGCGGCATGCTGCGCCCATGCGTCCTCGTCGATGGTCGTCTCGTTGCTACCTGGGATCGCCGCCGGCGGGCCCGCGGACTGACCGTCAGGGTGTTGTGCTTCGAGGAACTGTCGGACGATGCTCAGGCCCAACTCGAGGCTGAGTTCTCGGAAATGGGACGATTCCTCGACACCGAGATCAACTGGTCTCTGGAACTCGAGACTTCCGCGTGATTGCAGCGGACCCTATACGGGCGAGAGTGCCCTCAGACGCGCCGTGATGTCCTCGATCGTTCCGGCGATGCTCTCGATCTGTTCCTCAGTGTTCGTTTGGCCCAGGCTCAGACGCAGCGTGCTGTGTGCGGTGTCGGGATCGAGCCCCATCGCCGAAAGCACGTGGCTGGGCTCGGTGCTGCCGGTCGAGCACGCGCTGCCGGATGACGCCGCGAACCCTTCCAGATCGAGCTGCAGCAAGATGCTCTCGCCTTCGACGCCGGGAAAGCTGACGTTCAGGTTGTTCGCGAGGCGGCGGGACCAGTCCGACGGCCCGTTCAGATGGATCGGATGGACGCGCTCATTCAGTTCGCGCCACAACCGGTTGCGCAGCTCCGAGGCGTGACCCGTCCGCTGCGTGCGCTCCTCTTCAGCGAGCTGCAGCGCCTTGGCCAGGCCAACCGCCTGCGCCACCGATTCTGTGCCTGCCCGACGCTCCTCCTCCTGTCCGCCGCCCAGTTGCAGCGGCTGCAGCGGCGTCCGGCGCCGCACGTAGAGCGCTCCTGCTCCCTTGGGGCCGTAGATCTTGTGCGCTGTCAGCGACATCAGGTCGACGCCCAACACATCGGGACGGATATCCACCGCGCCGGCAGCCTGCACCGCATCAGAATGCACAATCGTTCGTCGATTTCTCGCCTTCACCGCACGCGCGATGTCCGCGACCGGCTGCACGGTTCCCACCTCGTTGTTGGCCAACATGATGCTGACCACTGTTGTGTCGTCACGGACTGCCGAAGCGACGTCCTCGGGATCGACAAATCCCTCGCCATCCACGGTCAACACCGTCAGTTCAAAGCCCTCATGCTCCAGCTGTTCCATCGTGTGCAGGACCGCGTGGTGTTCGGTTGCTTGAGTGATCAGGTGCCGGCCCGCTTCTGCGCGAGCGAGCGCCGCGCCTCGGATCGCCAGGTTGTCGGACTCCGTCCCTCCTGAGGTCAGCACCACTTCCGAAGGTGAGCACTCCAGAACCCCGGCGATGTCATCCCGGGCCCGATCGAGAAGTCCCGCCGCATACTGCGCCTCGCGATAGATTCCTGACGGGTTCCCCCAGCCGTACTGGAGTGCCGGGATCATCGCCTCAAGCACCCGCGGATCCAGAGGAGTCGTGGCCGCATGATCGAAGTATGCGCGTTCCATAGGGTCAGGGTAACGCCGCACTCGGGCCCTCGCTTCACGCTGCCTCGACGCTATCGGGCCCGTCCGCGGGGAGAATTGGGGTGCGTTGGCAAGATCCTCTGTCCCGGACCGCGGATCATGCATTCATGTGTTCAGATTTGTCCAGATTTGTCCAGATCGTTCCAGACTCGTCTCGATTCGTCCGGAGACTGTCAGCCTGGATCAGGGGGAATCCTGCGAGGTCCGGACTGGAATCATGGTCCTCGCAGGTAGGTTGACTCTAGCCCGCTCCGCTGAGCACCAGGCCCATCAGCGCGATCAGGAGCGCTGCCAGCAGGCCAAACCCCCAGAACATCACCTTCTGCAGGTCATCGATGCGGCCGTTGAGTTGATCCCGGACCAACTGCAACTCCGACGATGTCGCCGGCCTCGACTCCTCGCCTGTCGTCATGCCGTGCTCCATGCCACATCTGTACCGATACATTGTAATCTAATCCGACTGACCGCCTCCGAGTGCCAATGGATCCTCTGTGAATCTGACGCCGCTGCTGCAATGGAGCAGTGTTCCACTCGGCAGGAGCGGACTGGCGGCGCCCCGGATGCGCTATGCTCAGACGTGAACTCATCTCGTTGAGAGGACAGCTTCATGGTCTTTCAGATGACTGAAATGCTGGACGTTTCGGACCTGGCTGCGGAGAAGGCCAAGTCCCTGCTCGAAGACAAGGGCTTTGCCGAGGGCGCGCTGCGCGTCTTCGTGGTCGGCGGCGGCTGCTCCGGCTACCAGTACGGCATGGCCCTGGCCACCGACGCCGAGGCAGGCGACCAGGTCGTGGAGAAGAACGGCGTCCGCTTCCTCGTCGACGAGGAATCGGCCCCGTTGATCTCCGGCTCGCGCGTCGACTACATCGACGACGTGATGAAGCAGGGCTTCTCGATCTCGAACCCCAACGCATCACACTCCTGCGCCTGCGGTTCGAGCTTCGACACTGCCGACGCGGGCGGCGCCTCCCAGGCTCGCTCCTGCATCTAATCCCCATATCCCCTCTTCCTCCGGGAGAGGGAGAGGGTGAGTGCTCCCAGTATGGCCCGCATCACGCGCCTGCTTGATGCGGGCCAAACGCTGTCCTTCGAATTCTCGGCTCCACGTGACGAAGCCGGCGCCGAACGCCTGAAACAGACCCTCGACCGCCTCTCGAAACACCGTCCACAGTTCATGTCGGTCACCTACGGGGCCGGCGGCACCACTCGAGGCCCGACTCGCGACTGGGTCCGAACCATCCGCGACCACTTCCAGGTCGAAGCGATGCCCCACCTGACCTGCGTGGCCCACACGCGCGACGAAATCGCCGCAATCATCGAGGATTACCAGGAAGACGGCGTCGATAACATCCTTGCCCTTCGGGGCGACCTGCCGCAGGGCATCGAGACCCCAAGCCAGGCATTCGACACCGCGGCTGAACTCACTGACTTCATCCGGGCGCGGGCGGACTGGGACATCGGAGTCGCCGCGCATCCGGAAGGCCACCCGATGGCAGCCTCCGTTGAGGCAGATTTGACGCACCAGGCACGCAAACTGGCGCAGGCCGACTTCGCCATCACGCAGTTTGGCTACCGGGCCGCGCACTACGACCAGTTTGTCAATCAACTCGACGCGCGCGGCAT
>VXTH01000311.1:8836-14099 GCA_009837565.1 Chloroflexota bacterium
ACGTCGCCGGCATCGAGCGCATGTCCGCAATCAACACGACGGAGTTCCCCGTCGAGATCCGAGAGCGGCTGGAGGCTGCATCGAGCGCGGCGGAGCGGCGCGAAATCGGTGTGGAGGTCGCGGTCAGTCTCGGGCGCGACCTACTGGAGATCGGAGCGCCGGGCCTGCACATCTACACGATGAACTTTGCCCGGGCCGCATCCGAGGTGGCGACGGCGTTGGGCTGGTCAGCGGACTGACCGGACGGATCGACCCAAGCCTGGCTACGTCGGCTGCAATTGAGCTCGCAGCGTGTTCAGGATCTCCAGGTCGGTCTGATGCATCGAGCGCACAATCGACTCCACGCTCAACTCTCCCTGGAAGCGGTGATTGGCCGTGCGCTCCCACTCGAATGACGAAATCATGTAGAGCACGGCGGAAATCTGTTCTCGCGTGCTGTACCACTCGCGTAACTGCTCGTAGCAATCCGGAACATTGACCTGCTCCAGCCACTCGTAGTCGTGGAGCGGCAAGTCCTCGACATCCTGGAACAGCAGATGCCCGAGCTGCCAGGCCGAGATTGTTTCGTGCCGCCAGGCTCGGTTGATCAAGGCCTCGGCGTCCGGCATTGAGTCGCGCAGAGCGCGCATCATCAAGTCGTACATCTCGCCCGACGCCTCGCGCAGCGCCTTCATCAGCCAGCGCCTGGAGGTCTCGCTGTCGCTCATGCCCGACATTCTGACACATCGATTTCGCACATCGGTGGTTTACGATGGGTCGGTACGTCTGCCGCGGGAGGATTGCGATGCTGACGGAGTTCTGGGAGTCGGATACGTTCACCGAGCGGCGGGAAGCACTGCTCGACACGCTGGAGACCGATTACCCGTGGAGCAAGGGCGACATCCTGCGCTTCCGTCGCGGCGGCCGCGACGATCGCTATCGGGTGCTGAGTGTTCAGGTGGAGATCGGCGACGAAGGTTTGCGACGCACGGTGCTCCTGCTGAAGTTGGGGTCGTAGCCGGTAGTGGAAGCGTCGGGAGCACTGCCGTATACGTTGCTGCTCCTGTTGTTGGAGTTGGGCGTCGGCGGCGTGCTGGTCATGCACGCTGTCCACCTGCGGGGACAGGCCACACCCGGATTCGTGCGAGCAACAACGATCATGGTGCCGATCGTGCTTGGACTGGCGTTCTGGACCGCATTCACACTCGAGGGCGATGTCGTCGAAGGCTATGCCGTCCGTTCCGGACCTCGCGATATCCTGGTCTGGGTGCTGGCCGCGCTGACAGCCGCGTCGGTGTTGCACAATGTGGCGCTCTACACCGATCGGGATGCCTGGGCGCGGCTCATCGGCTGGGCCCTGAGCGGCTTGTCGCTGGCGTCGCTCGGCCTGATGGCGGCGACGCTGGCCGGGTCTCCCGAGGCACTGACCGTGTTCAGCCTCGGCTTTGGCGCGCTCGCCTTGGGCCTCTCCGCCGTCGGGTTGGCGCTGGGCCACTGGTACCTGGTCACGCCCCGGCTCCCCGCCCGGCCGCTGGTCGAGATCACGGCGGCATTCCTGATCGTTGTCGTCGTGCAGGCCATCCTCTTCGCAGCCGCGGTTGCCGTTCCGGTTGACGATCCCGTCGGCGGACGCGATCAAGCGTTGAGTGGAGATCCAACGTTCTGGCTCAGGATCGTGGTCGGGTTTGTCCTCCCGCTGATCTTCGGCTGGATGGCCTGGACGACGGCCCGGATGCGCTCGATGATGGCCGCAACTGGCTTGCTCTATCTGACCACGGCCGCCGTGCTGGCCGCGCAGATCGCCGCGAGAGCATTGATGCTCGACAGCGGCCGGCCCTTGTAGCAGCCACTCGCTCAAGCGCTCGTCATACCCGCGCTTGCCGCGGGTATCTCGATCCTCCGGGGTTGCTGGTAAGTCCGGAACAATGCGAGATTGCCGCGGCAAGCGCGGCAATGACGGAGATTGGCCGGTTGCTGTGGTACGCCTACTCGACCACGTCCTGCTGGATGACGTTCAGATTGAGTCCCGGCGGCAGTTCGGGCGCCATGGCTGCTTCGGCCTGCCAGCCGGCTCGGGCATGGTCGAGCAGTCCCGAGACCTCCTGGATCGCCGCGCCGGTTCTGACGCCCCACCAGGTCAGGTTCTGGCCGTCGCAGAGATACACATGGCCGTTTCGTCCCGCCGACATACCCTGCTGAGCGAGCAATTCCTCGGCGTGACGCTCGCGAAAACGATACGGCTCTGAGGGCAGCAGGATGACTTCCGGGTCGAGCTCGACGAGCTCGGTCAGGGACAGTCGCGGGTAGCGGCCATGGCCCGAGTCCTCGCAGACGTTGATCGCGCCGCTGACGCGCAGCAGGTCTCCGATGTACGTGTCGCCCGACGCGGCCATGTACGGATTGCGCCAGATCAGCGCCGCCGCGCGGACTCGAGGTCGCAGCCGTTGAACGTGCTCTTGCTCCTCCAGCGATTCCTTGATCGATTCGCCGATCTTGAGTGAGATCCCGCCCAGCAACCGGCCAACCCGGTCGATCTCATCGTGCGCTTCTTCTGCCGTGCGCACATCGCCGACATACACGTTGAGTCCGGCCGCGCGCAACGCGGCGACATCCTCCTCATTGTTCTCCTCGCGATTGGCGAGCACGAGTTGAGGTTCCAGTCGAATGATTCGATCGATGTCAGGGTTCTTCGTCCCGCCGACCTTGCGGATCGGCGCGACGACGTCCGCGGGCTCCACGCAGAATCGGGTCACCCCGACCAGCCGCGACGCGAGCCGCATCGAGCAGACCAGTTCGGTGAACGAGGGAACCAGCGAGACGACTTCGCGAGCCGGTCGCTCGAGATCGATCTCGGTGTCGGTGGCGTCAACTACGCTGGGCATGTGGTTGAGGCTATCAGCGACCGGTCAGCTCATGGCCGATACGCCGCCAACTCACGGCTGCCGCGGCGCAGACAACTGGTGCGCCTCATGTATCTAGCGCGGAGTTCCGGATGACGATCACCCGAATAGCAGGAGCAGGCGTGGCGCTGCGAGACGTTACCGCTGGATATCCCGGACATCGAGTCTTTGAGAATTTGACGCTCAACATCCCGGGCGGCGTGTTTACCGGCATCATCGGCGGCAATGGATCCGGCAAGAGCACATTGCTCAAGACGATCGCCGGCCTGATCAAGCCTTCCAATGGAGAGGTACTGGTCGGCGGGGAGCCACCGGAGGAAGCGCGATCATTTCTCGGCTACATGCCGCAAGTCAGCAATGTCGATTGGCGCTTTCCCATCACCGTGCGCGAACTGGTTGAGATGGGGCGCTACCAATTCAGCTGGAGATCGCGCCTGGGGCGGCTGCTGCGCACCCGCGAAGACCAGATGGCCATCGAGCGCGCCATGGAGTTGATGGATGTCCTGGACCTGCGGGATCGTCAAATCCACGAGCTCTCCGGCGGACAGCGCAAGCGCGCGCTGATCGCCCGCGCGCTGGCCAGGCAACCGCGAATCCTGCTGCTGGACGAACCCTCTGCCGCCCTCGACGCCATCTCCGACGACCAGCTGTTTGACGTGCTCTGCGACCTGACGGAGCTCGGTACTTCGGTGATCATGACCACGCACGACCTGTCGACCGTCCTCGAACACTACGCCGAAGTGATCTGCATCAACGCCGCCGAGGGCGGCATCATCGCCCAGGGCGATCCGTCGTCGGTCCTCACGGAGGATGTCCTGCGGCGCACGTATGGACGCGAGCTGGCGATCGTGTCGCGCGGGGACGTCCATAATGGCTCGTCGGACGGACACGACCACCACACGTTGCGACTCGGCGATGCGCTCCAGCTGCACATGGAAGACCACGAGCACCAGGAGGGGCATCGCCACGGCCCGTCTCCGTAGGCGCTACGCCTCACCCGCTTCGACCAGGGCGACGACTCGCCGCACCAACATCGAGAACTGACCCTCGCCAGCCGCCTGCTGCAGTTCCGAGCGCCAGTCGTCGAATCGCCGCGCCCGCACCTGTGCCGACTCGATCACGAGAAAGCGCCGAATCGCCTCCAGGACATCCCAGGCCAGACTGCCCTGGTCCAGTCGGTTGGTCTCAATCGAGACCGAGGACATCTGCGCCACCGTGACGCCGGCTGCCTCCGCCGCGCTCCTGATCAGACCACGTAGCTCCTCTGGCGCTCCTTTGGTGAAGCCACGCACCAGGTCGCGTCCGATCTCCGCCCGATCCACCTGGAACCACAGACCCTCCCAGTCTGTCTGCACGATCAGGATCGGACCGTCCGTGGTCCTGGCAATCTCCCGTAGGGTGGCCGCCGGGTGGCGCAGCCACTCGAGGACATCAACCATCATTGCCGACCTGAAGCGGGAATCTGCGAAGGGCAGCCGTTGCGCGTCGGCCTGGACCAGGGCCCAATCGCCCGGCCCCAACCACGGTCCGGTCGCGGCCGAATCTATCGCGATCCCGTGAAGCGGGGTGCCCTGCATGATCGCACTCAGGGCCAGACCGTCGCCGCTGCCCACATCGAGCACCGGCCGCGCATCCCGAGCCCGCCGCCCATTGAGCAACAGGTCGTACAGCGCGTCATAGTGGCTGCGCAGTTCGTCGTGGATGACGGGCCGGTCGGCGCCTCGCTGCGCCGGGGGCGCGAGATTGCGATGGTGCGGCATGGTCCGAGCCTCAGGCCCACTCGGACACGACGATTGGCTGACGCCCGGCAAAGCCGTCGGCCAGTTCGTGCCACCAGCTCACCGTGTGCTCACCGTACTGCCAGCAGAGATACACCTCTCGACCGTCGCGTTCGGCACGCCAGTCGACCAGTCCCCGCCGGATGTCCTTGACCTCGACGCCTTGCCGCTGAATGTGCTCGATCAGTTCCGCGATCTGGCCCTCTAGCTTTTTCATCTCGGCCCGCATGGCGGAGTCGTCGGTGATCACGGGATCACCGTCGGCGCCGGTGGTGCGACGCATCGACGAGGCCAGCGCATTCAGCTCGTCCAGTCGCAGCGCCCGTTTGCGCATCACGGTCACGACAGCCGCAATCTCCGGCAGCGACCGCCGCGCCTGCGACAGGGTGAACAGTCTGGGCATAGGACGGATTCTAAGCGGCGACTGGAATCTCCATGCTGCAGGTCTCAGCGGTCGCTGGACTCATCATCGGGCGAGCTCGGCGGATGTGGCAGGAACCACCAGTTGTTGCGCGTCTGAGATGCGTGATTGATGAATAGCGTGCGCACTGCCGCCTCCTCCGGTGGAACCGACAGGATGATCGCCAGGTCGTTGGCTTCCAGTCT
>VXTH01000063.1:0-13887 GCA_009837565.1 Chloroflexota bacterium
CGATGCCCCCTTGCGACGGGCGATCGAATCCGATTCCCCGCCGTCCTGCATCCTCTGGGGACCGCCCGGCAGCGGCAAAACGTCGATCGCACGCGTCATCGCGCGAGTCACCAACGCCCGCTTCGCCACTCTTTCAGCCGTATCCAGCGGCGTCGCCGACCTGCGCAAGGTCATCGCTTCAGCCGAGGCCGGACGCCGCGACGGCCTCGCCCGCACCATCCTCTTCATCGATGAGATTCATCGCTTCAACAAGTCCCAGCAGGACGCTCTTCTGCATGCAGTCGAGGACGGTGCCATCACCCTGATCGGCGCGACGACCGAAAATCCCTCCTTCGAAGTCGTCGCGCCGCTGCTCAGCCGCGCCCGCGTGTTCAAACTCGAACCGCTCGAACACGAAGACGTCAAGTCGCTCCTGATTCGCGCCCTCAGCGACGCCGATCGCGGACTGGCGGGCCGGGCCAGCCAAGATGGTCATGCGCCCGATCCCCCGCCGGTGGATCCGGAGGCGCTCGACGCGCTCGCCACCTACGGGTCCGGCGACGCCCGCGTCGCCCTCAACGCGCTCGAGGCCGCCGTCCGCGACGCCCGGTCACGGAACGGCCCGGTCACTGTCGACACGGTCCAGAGCGTCGCGCAGCGTGCGCTGCCCTACGACAAGGGTGGCGACGCCCACTTCGACACCATCTCAGCCTTCATCAAATCGGTCCGCGGCTCCGACCCCGACGCCGCCGTCTACTGGCTCGCCCGCATGCTCGAGGCCGGTGAGGACCCAATGTTCGTCGCCCGCCGCATCGTCATCCTCGCCGCCGAGGACATCGGCCTCGCCGATCCCCAGGCGCTCTCCGTCGCCGTCGCGGCCCAGCAGGCCACCCACCTGATCGGCATGCCCGAATGCACCCTGGTTCTCTCCGAAGCAGCGATCTACCTGGCCCGCGCGCCCAAGAGCAACTCCGCCATGAAGGCCTACAGCGCGGCCGCAGGCGCCGTTCGTCAACGCGGCGCGCTCTCCGTCCCGCTCCATCTGCGCAACGCCGCTACCGGACTCATGGCCGCCCACGGCTACGGTCGCGGATATCAGTACGCCCACGACCACGAAGGCGGCGTCGCCCCTGACCAACAACATCTGCCCGACGAACTCAGCGGCGCCAGCTTCTACGAGCCCGGCGAGAGGGACGTCCCGCAGTGAAACCCCGCGATTCGTTCAACGGAGTCAACGCCGATGCGATCAATGCCATCGCGGAGCTCTTCGATTGCAAAGCAGAACAACAAGGGTTCTCGTTACCAAACGACGATCAGGGCGTCTGGCAGGTCCACCACCGAGCCGAAACCGGCAATATCCGCGTCCTCCTCTGGCCCGCCATCGACCGCATCGACGTCACCGTCGGTCCCCACATGTGGGTCGTCAAGGGAGTTCGCCAGGTCGAAGTCATCCAGGACCTGGAGTTCATCGCCCGCTTCCCCAACGACGGAATCCTCACCGTCGCCCGAAACGGCCAGGTCGTCCTGACTACTGCAAGTGACGCGTGACCCTGTGGCAGCCCACGAAACACGCTCGTCATACCCGCGCTTGCCGCGGGTATCTCGCAGAGTTCAGCACAGCCGACAACCTCGGTGAATGCCGCTACGAAGGCCCAGGGATCGCCAACCCCCGCAGACGCGACAGGTCATCCAGGAACCGACCCAACATCGTCGCCGTCGCCCCAAAGATCCGGTGGCCCTCGTACCAGTACTCGCGCATGTGGAAGACCTCGCCCTCCCGCTCGCGCCGCTCAAACGTGATGCTCGACGGATCCAACAGGTGCGACAGCGAGGGCGTGATGATCTCCCCCACCTCGATCGCCAGCGGCCGAAACGGATACGGCGCTCGGTCGATCAACCCGACAAACGGCGTCACGTGAAAGTTCGACATCGTCCGGTAGTGCGACTGTTCCCCCAGCACCTCGACATGCTCGGCCCTGAGTCCGACCTCTTCATCCGCTTCGCGCAAAGCCGCCGCCATCGGATGCTCGTCAATCGAATCCAGTGCGCCGCCCGGGAATGAGATCTCGCCCTTGTGGTGCTCAACCTCGTGCGAGCGCACCGTCAGGATCACCTCAGGATCGTCATACGGCAGCAGCCCGATCAGCACCGCCGCGCGCCAGCGCCCGATATCCGGCGGCAGCGTTTGGATGTCGTGCATCGACGCCGCCTCGCGAACCTCACGGATCGCCGCCGGCTCGTGCTCGCGGTCAACGTAGTCGGTCATCGTCCGGCGATCTGTTAGTGCGTGCCCTGGGCCGCCATCACGGTCGGCATGCCCTGCATCCCGCGCAGCGTGTTGATCTCGCCGCGGTGACCGTTGAAGTGTCCCATCATGTGCAGCGAGATCGCCTCACCGACACTTTCAGTGCCATTCCGCGCCGGAATCTCGCGCTCCAGATCCTCATCCGACGCGTTGGCGAGGAAGTCCGCCGTCCGGTCGAATACGGCGTCCTGGTAATCGGCCAGCGCCTCCATGTCGGTGATTTGGATCCCTTGCGCATCCTCGTCCGACATCCCGGTGCCGAATCCATCAAACGGCAGCCCGGTCTTCGAAGCCCATTCCTCGCTCCAGACCGGCGACCCGCCTGTGACTCGGCTGATGATCAGGTCCTCCACCCGAGTCGTATGCCAGAGGCACCACGCGATCGAGTGGCTGCCCTGCTCGGGCACATAGTGCAACTGCTCGTCGGTCCCGTTGCGGGCGTCCTTGAGTGCGGCGTGAGTGAACGCCAGGCTGCGCTCGATGAATGCGACGGTACTCATGTCAGTCCTCCGCGTTAGTCATGGCTCGTGGTTCATCAGCGAGTCTAGCCCGCCGCCGGAACTACTCGTCCTGCGGATACAGCACCACGCGGATAAACCGGTCCATGGGCAGATAGCGACGGGCCGCAGCCGAGACCTGCTCCAACGTCAACTCGTCCAGCCGCACGTCGTACTCGCTGACCGCCTCGAACGGGTCGCCCCGCTGCCTGGTATTGCGAATCCGGTTGAGCCAGAACTCGTTGTCGCGCAGATCATCCTCTCGATTGGTCCGCAGCAGCTCCTTGACCGTGTCCAGGTACTCCTGCTCGCCTCCTCCGCGCAGCCAGTCCATCTCAGCCGTGACCTCGCCCAACAATTCCCCGACCCGATCCGGATCGCTGCCAAAGATGACATAGAAGAGATAGTCGGAAGCGGGCAAGGCCGTCGCGCGCGTCCCCACCTGGATCGCATAGGTGCCGCCCAGCTGTTCCCGCACCCGTTCCCGCAGGCGAATCTGAAGCACCTCGCCCGCCGCCGTCAACGCCAGCGACTCGCCCCGGCTCCAGTCCATCTCGCCGGCGAACACCCAGACCGTATTGCTGCGTGGCTCAATGCCGATCCGCACTGCCTCGTCAATCACTCCCTGTGGCCGCCGAGCTCCGATGTCTTGCCATCGCTCGGTTCGTCCGGTCGACGGCAGGCTGGCCAGATAGGTCTCCGCCAGCGAGCGCAGCTCGTCCCAGTCGAAGGCGCCAACGAAGACGAACGTCGAGTCGCTCAGATCTGCAAACCGTTCGGCGTAGACGGCCTCGGCTCGCTCGAAGCGAAGCTCGTCGACCACGGCAACGGACAGCGGCCGCCGCCGCAGGTGGCTATCGCTGAGCAACGTGTTCACCCGGTCAAACAGCACCCAGTCGGGCTGGGTGGGCCGAAGCTCGGCCTGGCTCCGCAAGCTCGCCTCAAAGGTCGAGTAGTAGTCGGGATCAAATCGCGGTTCGGTCGCATACAGATAGCTCAGCTGGAACAGCGTTTCCAGATCCTGCGGCGACGCCGTTCCGCTTAGACCCTCGAATAGCTCGTCAATGAACGGCGCGACCGAGACCCGCTTGCCGGCCAGGAGTTTGTCCAACGCCACACGGTCGTGAGGCCCTACGCCGCTGCCTGCCGCAATCTCGGCGGCATACGTCGCCGAAACGAAGTCCTCGTCGCTGACCAGGGAGTGACCGCCGGGGCTGAATGAAGCGAAGCGCACTTCGTCATCCTTGAAGTCCGTCTGCTTGGCGATCACTGTGACGCCGTTTGACAACTTCCACTCGACCGCGTCAATCGACTCGATCTGCTCCTCCGACACGATGCTGCCGGCGGTCGGGATGCTTGCCAGCAACGGCACATCGTCAAACGTGTCCGCATACGCTTCGACGACCATGGCGCCGGCGTTGTCGAGCTGGAACTGGAGCGCCGCACCTAGCTCCTCGCCGCCGCTCAGGTCGATCTCCTCAGGACCCAGCACCAGCAACACCGTGTTCTCAGACTGAATCCAGAATCGAGCGAACCGGTCGACTTCCTCCAGCGAGATCAGCGGCAACACCCGCTGATACAGATCCCACTCTGCCTCTGGGCCCGGGACTGGAGCGCCGCTGTGGAAGTGCTGCCTGAACCGTTCAGCCACCTGGGTCGATTCCACCTGGTCGCGTTGCGTGTAGGCGCGCTCAGCTTCGCTCAGCAGGTTGGCCTGCTCGCGTTCCAGCTCTCCTGCCGTGAATCCATGTTGTCCGGCGCGCTGCATCTCCTCCATCAACGCCTCGAACCCTCGCTCGACGCCATCGGGCTCAGTCACAATCGTGAACGTCAGAATGTCGAACGGATCGACAAATGGCCCGCGACCGCTGCCCGACCAGAGCCACGGCGCGTTGGCTTGCCGGCCGCGCTCAAACAGGCGGGCGTTGAGCATCTTGAAGGCCAGCTCCTCGGCCACGCCACGCCGGAACGCCGCCAGATCCTGACCGGTCTCCGGCGCGATCTTGCGGACCAACGTGATCTGAGTGCCCGGAGCCTCGGGATCGGTGAAGACATCAACCAGCGGCGTCTCGTTGTCCGGCACGTCGAACATTGGACGCTCGGTTGGCTCGCCGACGGCGGCACGTTCGTACGACGACTCACCCTCCGGAGGCGGCGCAAAGTGCTGCTTGATTTTGCCTTCGATGACTCCGGCGTCGAAGTCGCCCACCGCCACGACAGCCATCAGGGTCGGGCGGTACCAGCGCTCGTAGTACGCAACCAGTTGCTCTACCGGCGCGTTCTCAATCACCTCAACCAGCCCGATGGGCTCGCGCTCCGCATAGCGCGACGAGCCAAACAACAGAGGGTTCAGGTTTCTGAAGAACCGCGAGTCGAAACCCTGGAACAGCCGCCACTCCTCGAGGATGACCCCGCGTTCCAACTCAACCTCTTCCGGTTCAAACGAAATCGCGAAGGCCCAGTCGCTGAGAATCTGGAACGCGGTCTCAAGAATCTCAGGATCATCGGTCGGAATCTCGAGCCAGTAGACAGTGTGTTCGAAGCTCGTGTACGCGTTGAGATCGGGGCCGAACCCGCTGCCCAACGACTCGAGATAGCTGACGATTTCCTGTTTCGCGAATCGCTCCGTGCCGTTGAAGGCCATGTGCTCGACGAAGTGCGCCAGCCCGCGTTGTTCCTCCTCTTCGAGGATCGATCCGGCCCTGACGACCAACGACAATTGCGCCCGGGCGGGCGGTTCCACGTTCTGACGGATGAAGTATGTAAGTCCGTTGCTCAGAGTTCCCTGAATCGCGTCAGGATCGAAGGGCAACGGCTCATCGGGATCCCAGTCGACGACTTCGGGCTCCTGTTCCGCGACGCTCTCTTGCTGGACGTCCTCTTGTTCCTCCTCCGCTTCCGTGGGTTCCTCGGATTGTTCTTGCTGACGCTCGGCTTCAGCCTGGTCTTGATCTGTCGCTGTCTGGGTTGACTCCTGCGCGTCATCGTCCACGGCGGATGCCTGTGAGTCGGACTCCGCTGGTTCCTGTTGAGCGGCCGGCTCGGGTCTGGCCGCTGATTGCTGCTGCGCCTCCGGTGGTCCGTCGCCTGAGCAGGCTGCCAACGCGAGTGCCAGCAGGATGGCGCAACAGACGGCGACAACAGACTTCAACATCACGATGAGTCCTTCCGCTTCGAGCCCCTGAAACTGACGCGGTTTACAAAACTTGGCCGCTATTGTCGCCGACTTCCGTTGTAGGGACAGTCCCCAGGTGACATTCGCACCGCGAAGCGCGCGCCTGGTTCGCGGTACCTTCGATAGCCAGGTGAACCGCTCTCAATCCCCGTTGGCCGGCTTCGTGACGTTGTTGGTCCTGGCGCTCTCGATCGCGCAGGGACTGCAACTGCTCCGAGGACTGCTCGCCAGTCTGTCCGTGTACCTGGGACAGATTCGCGACATCGAATCAGGTTCCCTCGCCGGCGTGATCTTGCTGATTTTCCTGTCGGCCGTTGCTGCACCCTTGGTCCGGCGGTTCATCGGCGGTTGGCAATGTCTGTTGATCCTCGCGGCGACGCTCGCGCTTCTGCGCTTGGCCGAACAGCTGGCGCCGACACCTGACGCCCGCCTCGGTGTCGAGATCGCGGGTGTGGTCGTCTGGCTCTGGATGCTTCAGTTCGTCGCTTCCATCTCGCCGCTGTCTTCGGCGAGATCAGGCGTCGGACGACCGGTGGTCGTCTTGCTGCTCGGTTTGACGATCGACACCGCAATCAACGGCGCGTTCGAAACCCTGGATCCGAGCTTCTCAACCGCGCTCGGGCCTCTCCTGTTCACCATCCTGTCGATCAGCGCGCAGCTGGCAATGATCTCGTGGGTCGGCCGCTGCCACGCGGCTCCGGTCACAATCGCCAGCCCGCCCAGTTTGGCCTTCTGCATTGGACCGGCACTGGCGCTCGAGGGGCTGCTGTTCCAGAGTCTGGCGAGGCAGGTCGTCCTGATCGGCTGGGAACTGCCGGAGGCGTTCGCCTGGCTGATGGCGGCGAATCTGCTCGCGATCTGGATCGCGGCATTCTGCTCCGTTCGCGGTTCATCGCCGCCCTGGTGGGCCTCGATCGCCGCGGCCGCGGCGGTGCTCGTGTCCGTCATTCACCCGGAGCACCACGCCTGGGCGGCGATCGTGGCCGCGGCCGGACCAATCGCGATCGGCGTGCTCTTGACCGCGGCGCTCACCACCAAACACGCCGGAGGACGGGGTTGGATCAGCGCCGCAACTGGAATGCTTGCGATCCCACTCGTGATCTTCGGCTGGTACGCCCACTACCAGCTCGATGTACCGCTATCGCAATTCGTCTTTGTCGTGTTCGCGGCAACGCTGGTTGCACTTGCCAGCTGCTTCGAATCACTTCGACTGCTGATGACTCGGGCGCGATCGGCCGGGCAGGCGCAATCGGTCCGCACATCGTGGCAACAGGCTGCCCTGGTTCCCGCGATCGCATCCGTGCTGCTGTTGCTGCCGCTCTATCACGTCATCACCTGGCGCTCCGCCGATCATCCTCCGGCTGCCGACGTTCCCGTACGAGTAGCGACCTACAACATTCACCAGGGGTTCGATCTGCAGGGAATGCCCAGCCTCGAGCGGATTCTCGAGGTGCTTGAACGGGAGCGGCCGCATGTAATCGCACTGCAGGAGGTACCGCGCGGCTGGGTCGTGAACGGCTCAGTCGACGCCTTGAGCTGGCTGGCGCAGAGACTCCGGATGCATTCGGCCTGGGGTCCGGCGGCCGATCCGTTGTGGGGCAACGCCGTGCTGAGCCGCTATCCGATCGTGCATATGGAGCATCATCCGATGCCTAACAACCACAATCTGAACCTGGACCGGGGATATCTTCTCGTGACGGTCAATCTGCACGGTGACCTGGTACGGGTCGTCACAACTCACCTGCATCACATCGAGTCGGAGCCCCATCATCGGATTCCGCAGGTGACGGAGCTCGTGGACGCTGTCGACTGGAGCCGGCCGAGCGTGCTGCTCGGGGATCTCAACGCCCAACCCCATCACGCCGAGATTCGGATGCTGGCTGAGGCGGGACTCTCGCCTCGCCATCCGGTCGTGCCCACCTATCCGGCCGATCACCCCAGACGCCAGATCGACTACATCATGACGACCGACGCCCTCGCGATCGTCGAGCTGCGCACCGCCGCAACGGATGCATCGGATCATCTGCCGTTGTTCGCCACGCTCGTCCGCTGAACGGGGAGGCGTCGTGAGTGCGGTCCGCTGGTGACGCTATGCCGTGTTGAAGCCCGACCCGTACATCAGGCTTCCATAGTGATTGAACCAGCCTCGCGCTTCGGGGTCATCGAAGGGATACTCGGCTCCGAGTTGCCGGGCGGCGGCCAGACCAGTCACAAA
Organism: Chloroflexota bacterium; assembly: GCA_009837565.1. Lineage (GTDB taxonomy): Bacteria > Chloroflexota > Dehalococcoidia > Bin125 > Bin125 > Bin125. Next base: position 8,172 of record VXTH01000063.1, read on the forward strand.
ACAGGTTTCCTGGCTGTTGATCAGGGTGTGCGCCCCGCAGTGCCAGGTGCGTCGATTGCCCTGAATGAAGCGGAACAGATTGACCAGCAGCAGCACGTGTTTCACGTCGTGCACGACGTGTTGGAACCATCGCCTGGCGACAATCTTGTCCTGGTCAATTGGCGTGATTGGGTTGTAGGTCACCAGGCACGGCCTGTCGGACTGGTGTGCCCACGGCTGCTGATTGTGCATGATGTAGGTGATCTCATAGTTGTCCGGCCGCGCTCCGTATTGCTCGATGTGGTTGCTTCGCGTGGTCAACGGCTTGACCTCGTTGTCGGGCAGCACCGACGCATCGGAGTGCACGATCGCGTGATTGTGCAGCTCACTCTCGTAGCGGATCGACGAGAGGACGTATCGCTCGAGCCAATTCGGCCGGTCAAGCATCATCAGCGTCTGGTTGGCATTGCAGGCGAAGATCACGTCGTCGAAGGTCTCCTGGATACCGTTCTCGTCTTCAAGGACGACTCCAGCAGATCTCCGATAGACCTTCCGCACGGGGCGACCCAGGTAAATCCTGTCTCGGAAATCGAGCGAGAGATGTTCATAGATCCGGCGGGTGCCCTGGTCCCAGGTTCGCATCGGCGTCGCCGATTCGATGTCGAAGAACTCGAGATATCGGGAGAAGAGGGCCGCGGGCATATCGAAGACGTTCGTCGCCATCAGGAAGTTGACGAACATCGGTTTGAGCACCTTGTAGCGGAAATCGCCCGAGAACCCGCCGGCGTTCAGGACGGTCCCCATACTGACGTAGTTGAAGGGGTTGAGCGCGTTGAGCAGCTTCGAACGGGATCTGGTCAGCCATCCGAAGCGGTGCATCAGCGCCAGCAGTCGCTGGAACCGGGCAATCTCTTCGCTCAGTTCCTCCCGGATCTCCGAGTCGAAGTCATGCGCGTAGACCTGCCCCCGGTACTTGACGCTGTAGCTGAAACGCGTCTCGAGCAACTCGATCCCGAACTGTTGCATCAGCAGCACGATGTGGTGGTAGACCGACGGAATGCAGGCCGTCACGGAGATGTCGAACGGAATCGAACTGCCATCCGCCTGGGGCATGTCGGTGGTGACGGCGTTGCCGCCCAGCTGCTCATTGGCCTCAAAGAGCCGCACGTCAAAACGGTCAGGGTCCCGGTTGAGCGCCCAGGCAGCGGCCAGGCCGGAGATCCCGCCGCCGATCACGGCCACCCGGCGAGGAGATGTCACTGTCGGGCCAGCTCGGCGCTGCGAGCCGGTTCACATGTTGCCGGCGGCGCCTCATCCTGCAGCGGATAAAACTGCGCGCAGTATGCGCGGTAGGTCATAATTTCCCCGTCCGAGCGGCAAAGTCGCGGCCGGCGGACATACCGCTTCCGGCTCCAGATCGTCACATCCTGCTGCACGTCGTTGCGCTGCATGTTGATGACGAACCTGTTGACCAGCGGCGCTCGCCATCCGACGGGAAGCAGGGAGAGCGCACGGGCCTGCTGGTTCGGTTCGCGGATTTCCTTGACCTGATTGACGATGGAGAGGCTAATCAACGTGCCGTCGATTGGCGTCGCCAAAATCCACAGCCGCATGTCCGTGCCGACGTTGTGCTCGCGAAACTCGACAAAGGAGTAGCCGAGTCCATGGATTCGGGCGCACGCGCTGACGCTCACGTCAACATTGAAGAAATGAGCGATCCTCCGCCGGCTCTTGAAGTCGAAGCGGCTTTCCAGATACGGGCCATCGACCCTGACCGGATAGTCGCCGTTTACCTGGTCGTAGCCGTGGACGTACTGAAGATGGGCGAGGTCGACCGAGTTCTCTGTGGTTTCCTGAGGATGGCCGGGGAATCGCAGCGTTCTGATTTCAATGTTGCTCCAGCCAGTTTGATCCGGTTCCTTCTCCGGCAACTGCCATTGCGGATCTCGCCCGCCGATCCCCCACCAGGCGAAGACCATGCCGCAAATCTCTCTGGTCGCGAACGTCTGTAGCCTGGCCGAACGAGGCGCCGGCGCATACGGCGTGGCAACGCACAGGCCGTCCGCGTTGAACTCGAACCCGTGGAACGGGCAGACCAACCGGCCGTCGCAGACACGGCCTCCGGCGTCAGGCCCGAGGTACGAGCCCAGATGCGGACAGTAGGCCTCGGACACGCAGATTCGTCCCTCGTCGTCGTGCCAGACGACGATCTCTTCGCCCATCCAGGTCATCTGGGTGATGTCCGACTTCTTCAACTGCCGACTGGTACCCACGAAGTACCAGCCCTCGGGAAACGGAGACGGCGGACCATGCTCGGCCGCGTTCGGCTGAGGAGCGGACATCTCAGACTTCCCTCGTCTCACGGCCCCGGGCGACCGCCATCTCCGCCGTGCAGGCCCTGTGTAAGAAACGTTAACGGCTCACCAATTGACTGTGGTGGCGTTAGCCTTATGTACGCCGGACGGAAGGCCGATTCAGAACACCCGCCTGTTGTTGCCATATAGTGACGACGATCAGGGAATGCGCGCCTCAAGACATATTGAGAGCGTGCACCAGGGTGTGTAAAGGGCGCGAACGATGACGCTGAGGACTGCTGACGCACCAGCGCAACAGATGACCTTGCCCCAGGAACTGGTCCTGATGCTGCTCAATGAGGAGAGCGCCTACTTCCGCCAGGTGCGCGGCTGGAACCTGAACTGCGCCATGGTTGGCGCCGGGCTGGCCGAACTCTCCCTGATGGGCAACATCGACACCGATATGAACTCGCTGCAACTGCTTGACTCGACGCCAACGGGCCATGCGGCTCTTGACCCGATTCTCGAGGCAATCGCTGAAGATCCGGCACAACACGACGCGCAGTACTGGGTAGAGGTCCTCGCTCCTCGGGCCGACACCTTCATCGACGTTGCCCTCGATCGCCTCGCTGAAATGGACATTCTCCAGCATCACGAGGGGGAGTTCTGGACACTGAATCACTCGGCGTGGCAATCCGACCAGTTTGGCGAGAGCGGCGCAATCACAGCTGCCGGATTCGTCAGATCACGCATCGCACGCGTCATATTCGAGGATGAGATTCCCGACCCACGGGACGCGATCCTGATATCGCTCCTCAACACCTGCGATGTGCTGCGCTTCATCTTCGAACTCGAACCACAGGCTGACGAACGTGTCCAGTTCGTCTCCAACCTGGATCTGCTGGGCCGCTCAATCTCCGATGCCGTTTCCCTGAATCTGACCAGCCCGCTTGTTCGTCAATCGGCATTGACGAGGACGATTCCGAAAGTCAACCTGCTCAAGCTGCTGTTCAATCCACATGTCCGAACGGGCAATATTCCTGCGCGGTTCGCCAGTCTGGCCGAGCAGGATGGTCCAGTGTTTCAGTTGGCCCCGCCCTTCCAGCAGCCGACTATCTTCCTGACCGGGCTCGAGGCTAACCGCTGGGCCCAGCGCGAAGGCAGGCGATTCCTGACTTCGACCAAGTACCTCAACGAGCTTGAGGAGGAGTACGGCGCCCACGGGATCATCCCGTCACTGGACAGTTCCGATCACTTCCGGATGCGAAAGGCGATGCAGCCGGGCTTGTCCCGGGCGCGACTCGAGAGCCAGCTGGGCGAACTCTATCGTCTCATGCGGACGCACCTCGCCGAATGGAACGTCGGTGACGCGATGCCCGCGAGGTCCATGTCGCGGCTGATGACTAACGCTCAGATCTCCCCCATTCTCGCCAGCGTTGATTCACAGGACATCATCGAAGACTTGATCGCCTATAAGGAGCGCGCGCTCAACACGCGCGTTGCCAAGGTGATGCCCAAGTTCTTGCTACGTACGCCGGCCATCAGGCAACGAGCCAAGAGCATTGAAGCGATGCTTGAGCGCGTTCAGCGCGCTCATACTCCAGCCCTGCGGGTCGATACCCCGCGCGATATCGTCGACGATTTGCTCAGTCTGCACGCAAATGATCCGCAGCTGTTGCCTGAGTCGAGTCTCAAGTTCGCCCTTTCCGCCCCGCTGCTGGCCAGCATGTACCTGGGCGACACCATCGGGTTTGCGCTCTACGCGCTGGCGTCACAGCCGGAGCTGTACCAGAGAATCCAGGCCGAGGCCGACGCGATCTTTGCTGACGGCGATCCGGACCCTGAGGTATTCCAGGGTCCCGAAATCGACGTCACTCGCCGCTTCGTCCTTGAGTGTCTGCGGATGTACCCGGTCGTTCCCGGTTCACTGCGCAACGTGATGAACAGCTGCGTCGTCGAGAACTATGAGCTGCCGTTGAGCGCTCGCGTCCTGGTCGTGCAGACCGCCGCGCACTACATGAGTGATGTGTTCCCCGAGCCGCACAAATTCGACATTGATCGATACTTGCCTGGCCGTGAGGAGCATCGCTCGATTGGATACGCGCCTTTCGGACTGGGCACGCACACATGCCTGGGCAACCGTTGGGTGGAACTGCAGATGGCAGTCGACCTGATGATGATCGCGCACTATTTCGACTTGGAAATCCAGCCGGCCAATGCCAAGCTGCGGATCAGCCCTATCCCGTCCCTGTCGATAAGCAACAAGGTGAAGTTCCACATCTCCCGCAAACGACGCGAGATTCCCCCGCCGGGCGAGTCGAATGGTTCAGCAGCCGCTATGGGTTGCCCCGTTCTTCACTGACTGTCTGTGGCTCAGGACGGGGTCGATTCCTGCTCGTGGCGCTCTTGCGTCTCGTCGATCGCTTCGTCCAGGTCGTCCCACATTCGCTGCATCGCCGAGCGCAACCTCATGTTCTGGAAGGCGCCCCAGACGGTCATCGTTGGTGGTACGACGAGAATTGAGACGATCAACGAGTAGGCAATAGTGATCGCTGCGGTGATACCGAACTGCTGCGACGCCAGCAGCGGCGAGGCGATGAGCACTCCGAGACCGAGCGCCGTTGTCAGCGCAGACCCAAGCAGCGCGGAGCCGGTGGTGGCCAGGGTGCGAATCGCCGCCTGCTCCGGATCGCGTAGGCGTGTGAACTCTTCCCGATAACGATGGATCAGATGGATGGTGTAGTCGACGCCGATACCGATCGAGAGCGCGGTGATGATCGACGTGACCAGCGAGTATGGGATACCAAGCAGCGCCATCGTACCCAGGACCCAGATCAGAACAAAGACGATCGGCACCACTGCGATCACGGCCAACACGGGCTGGCGATGCGTTACCCAGAAAAAGATCGCAAGAATGGCAAGCGCCGCAGCAATGGTGATGCTGATCGCCTCCGTCTGGCGATCGGTGATCGAATCGGTGATTGTCACCCCGATGATGCCCTCGGATGTCGCCGTGATCGCATCGTCCGTACCGACCCAGAGCGCTTCCAACTCCGGCTGCACCTGCCTGGCGCCGATCGAATCTCCCGACATGGTTGGGAATTGCACCAGGATCGTATCGAGTCCGTTCGGATTGTTGACGAGCGCATGCGAGAGCGCCGGCTCCAGGGTTTCGAGCCGGTTGAGAATCTGCTGCATCAACGCCGGATCAAGCTCCAGGCCGGCAGATGCTTCGCGGAACGTTGCCGCCAGTTCCGGGTCGTAGTTGTCGGATGGCTCTCCGCTGTCCGTGATCTAGTCGCGAACGATTAGCTCGTATGACGTCTGAAGCGGTCCAGCGGCAAACCCCGGCCGACTGCTGTCGTCCTCAAACACGGCAGCCAGATCGCGCAGATTGAGCAAGGTTCTGGTTTCCGTGGCCTCGGCCTTGATCAATACGGAGG
>VXTH01000111.1:0-9767 GCA_009837565.1 Chloroflexota bacterium
CTTGTAGGCCAGACCAATCCAGCGATTCGAAATTGTTTCCACCGGTCATTCCCTTCTTGCATCCGGGGGCCGTCCCCGATGCAAGAAACCTATGAAGACGACGTAAGCGCCATCCGACCGGCAGGTTTGCGGAGTGTCAACGCTCAGTGAAGTCTGGCGCTGGCTAGGGAATCTCGGGGTCGTAGTCCATCCCGATATGGGCGCGCTCCCGGAACCTCTCGTACTCCGACTCCGAATAGCCCAGCACCTCGCGGTAGACGTAGTCGTTGTCCTCGCCCAGCGCGACCGCCGGCTTACGGATCCCCAGCGGCGTCTCCGAGAATCTCATGAACGGCGTGTTGTAGCGGAACGAACCCACGTCGTCGTACAGGTCTCGCTCTTCGTTCAAACCCCGGTGCTGCACGTGCGCGTCTTCGTATATCCGCGACGAGTCCAGCACCGGGGCCGCAGGCACGCCGTGCGATTGCAGCAGGTGCATCAGCTCGTAGTCCTCCAGCATCGACGTCCACACCCCGATCCGAGCATCGAGCTCATCATGCCGCTCAAGACGCCCCGCCTCGCGGCGCAGTACCGGGTCGCGCGCCCACTCCGGATCGCCCATCGCCGCTCGCAGACCCAGCCACTGGTCGTCGTCCATCACCGAGATCGAGATCCAACGGTCGCCGGCGTCCGTCCCGTCGCCGTCCGACTTCGCCGGATAGAGGTTGTACGGAGCATGTCCGTTGACCGATCGATTGCCGATCCGTTCCTGCACGACCCCATTGAACGAGTAGTCCATGAAAGCCTGTGCCAGCATCCCGCCGGCGCATTCCGCCTGCGCCAGCTCAATGAACTGGCCCTCGCCTGTCCGACGCCGGTGCCGCAGCGCCGCCATAATCGCGAACGCCGCGTGCGCCCCGGCGACATAATCCCCGGAAAAGATCGAAGTGATGTAGGACGGGTCAAGGTCGGGATAGCCGCGCAACAGCGTGTGTCCCATTACCGACTCGAGATGCACGCCCAACGCGCGTGCGAAGCGGTAGGGACCGTTCGACCCGTATGCGGGCATTCGCAGGGCGATGATGTCCTCGCGCGACTCACGCAAGAAGTCCGGTCCAATGCCCAGCTTTTCCAGCGTGCCCGAGGCATTGTTTTCGACCAGCGCATCCGATTTCGAGACCAGGTTAGCGAAGATCTCGCGACCTTCGTCGGAGACGAGATCGACGGTCATCGAGTGCTTGTTGCGGAACTGCTGGACGAAGGTCGGCGCGTAGTTCCAGGGCCGCGGTCCAGGTTCTGCGTTTGGGTAGCCCACCGCCCAGCCTGCGCCGGCTTTGACCATCTCCGCCGACGGCCGGGCCTGTCCGCCCCGGGTCATCGGTTGCCAGACGTGGATGTTCTCGACCTTGATCACTTCGGCACCAAGATCGGCCAACAGCGTCGTCCCGAACGTCCCCGCCCAGACCACAGTCAGGTCAATCACGCGAATGCCAGAGAGCGGCAGAGTCATGGCTGGAATGCTACCCGCTACTCCCGTTCACTGGTCGGCAGTTGCTGATGCCCCTGTCGGTGAAACAGCGTGCCGTCGATGATGATGTGAGAGACATACTTGCCGATGATGTGTCCGAACACGCACTCCAGGTAGTGAACTCTTCCCACCTCTTGACCATCATGTTCTCGAATGCGTGTGAACCAGGAGAAGCCGCTGAAGCAACAACGCCGGCCAGGAGCGCTCGTCCTGGGCTCGATGGTCTCGTCCAGCTCACCAGATGCAACACGTTCGAACACACGATGCTCAGCGAACTTGACTTGAAGCTCGTACTCTGGAATCTGTACGCTCGCACCATGGCGGCGTTGCCAAGCGACCAAGAACCACCTCCGATGCCATCCCCATCTGACTTGAGGCGGGAGTTCGCCGAGCTTCTCAAGTCGTGCGTCGATGGAGACACATCGATATCCGAGTATCTCACATGGGAGGTGGAATTCACTACGAGTGCCGAGGTTTCCACTGATCCTGCACTGTCCGGCGATGCTGCGCGATTGGCATTGCTTGGGCACGAGTACCTGATGGACATTCGCCCTCGGACCGACTTCCATCATGAGGCGGAACTGTTGCTGAAGCAGCTAGAGCGTAGATCCTCCGCCGTGGAAGCTGCGGGCGGCTAGCCGACTGCGTTCGCCGCTCGCAGATCGTCAATCTCCGACGACCCAAACCCGCACTCCAACAACACCTCGTCCGTATGCGCCCCCAGCTTGGGCGCCGGGCGCCTCAGCGACCAGGGCGAGGCCGACATCATGAATGGGCGGCCGGGAATCTGCACCTCACCGAGTTCCTCGTGGTTGGAGGTGGCCCAGAAACCTCGATCACTGAAGTGCGTGTCTTCGAAGAGTTCATCGACCGAGAACAGCGGGCCACAGAGCACCTTCGCCTCTCGCGCCTCGGCCCAGATCTCACGTTTGGTCCGCTCAAGCGCCCACGGCAGGAAATGGGCGTTGAATTCTTCAACCAGCCCCGGATTGACGCCGGCGCCCGGCCGCCACCACTTCTCCTCCTGCAGCCACTCGGGGCTGCCCAGCATCTCGTCCAGGCGCGGGACCCGAATCGCGGCACCCGAAAATTCCACGTATCCATCGGCGCAGGGATAGACGCCCGATAGCATGCCCGCCGCCGGACCGGGCGCACGCAGCGACTTGCGCCCGGCGTACTCCCAGCCCATGGTTGTCGCGTGGCGGCGGTCGACTCCGTTGAACTGTGCATCGGCCATGGCGAGGTCGACGTGCTGGGCGATGCCCTGCAGCTCGGCCGAGGTCAACGCTCCCATCGCCGCGGCCGCCGCTGCCGAGCCGCACTCGACGAGCGAAGCGGTGCCGTACATCTTGACCGGCTCACGATCCTGTACGCCGATTGAGTACATCTCACCGGCGAAGCCGTACAGCACCAGGTCGGAAACTTTGTAATCGCGGTAGGGCGAGTCGTGCCCGAAGGGCGTGATCGAAACCATGGGTAGGTCGTCTCTGAGTGACGAGACCTGCTCCCACCCGAAGCCCAGCGAATCCAGCCGACTGACCGGCTGGGATTCGATTACGATGTCGGCCCGCCGGAACAGCCGTTCCATCACCGCTCTCGCCTCTTGCCGTTCCAGGTCGAGCACCATCGAGCGCTTGTTGGTGTTGAAGTAGAAGAAGGTCCCGGACCGATCCGGCCCGCTGATGCCCTGATACCAGGGCCCGACCGACCGTGACGGATCGCCGCCGGGCGGCTCCACCTTGATCACGTCCGCGCCAAAGTCGGCAAACAGCTTGGTGCAGTACGGACCCGCTACATGCTCGGTCAGATCGAGAACGGTGACGCCATCGAGGGGACCAATTGGGTCAGGCATGCGTCGGAGTGTAAGGGCAGCGCTGAAACACAGGCTGGGCAGCCGCATGTCTCTACTGCGAACCACAGCAGTTCCGAACATAGAACAGATGGGCCAAGGGTGCGCTATATTGACCACATGGCATCGATGAACCCGATCTTGCGCATGCGCCGGGCATTTCGAGAGTTCGGGGCGACGTCTACGCAGGCCGACGAAGTCACCAGCGCAATCGACGACATTTACATCAGTCGGCAACAATTCGAGGATCGAATAGCCAGGATGTTCTCCGAGCATCGGCGGCAGTTGCTCCTGGAGATCATCGTGGTCGTGAGCATCGCAGTCGGCGTGATTCTCGCGTTCGTCGCCTGAGTTGAGCTCGACATGGTGACGATGAATCCAATCCTGAGACTTCGGCAAGCATTCCGCTCCATGGGGGCGGAGTCCGAACGAGCCGATGAAGCCGCCGACGCGATTGACAACCATTCCTATAGCCGTCACGAATCTGACCTCAGGCACCACCAGATGATGACGGAGGTTCGCCAGTACATGGCCGAAACGCGCAACCAGATTCTGCTGGGGACTCTGTTGATTGCGGGGATTCTCGGCACCATCTTGACCATCGCCATTGCCGTGTTCGACTGACTCCATCGCTCAATCCAGGTAACGCGCGATCCGGCCTCTCGGCTTTGTCGTGATCACAGCTGTCCCTGTTCTGAACGGTTTCAGGATCGTCAGTTCGTGCATGTAGCGGTCCGCGTCGAGGAGGTCGTCGTTCAGTTTCTTCGGTTTCGGCGATTGCTCGCCGGATTTCAGGTCCCACTGGTACTCGCGCATCCGCTCCGGAAAGCGGTGCATGGACGGGGTGTAGTAGGTAGTGGGCGGATCCTGACTAAGTCGCTGTTGGACCAGGCTGATGCCCCAGTTGACAGAGTCGGGTCCACCCTTGCTGGGCACGACCCGGTGCCCCTGGCGGCGTTGATGATCGATCCAGGCCGACTGCGAACGATCGGCGCACCACTGGATCGGGCCCAGCTTGCGCTGCCAGTGATGCTGCCATTGCTCGAGCCGTTCCGTTACACCGGGCCCGCGATCTTCAAACTCACCCAAGCGGATCAGGACGTTGGGACCGCAGGGCGCGCGATTGGAGGTGATCCCGGCGACGACTCCAGCCGTGTAGTGGTCGCGGGGAGACTGCCCGCCGAAGTCGAGTCCTCCGATGTATCGGGCAAACGGGGGCAGCGGGGCGTCCCAGAGCTGGCGTCGGGGATCGAAGTCGGTGTAGATCTGACCCTCGAACGCATCGAAGCGGCCCTCGAGGAAGCGCTGGACCCACCCGCCGGGCTGTAGCGCTTGCTGCTGAGCGGCATAGTTGTCAGGCAGGTGCGGGTTGTCGGGAATCCTGGCGGGGATGTACACGATCCTGCCTCCGGCCTCGGCGAATGCGGATTCGTCCAGCTCACGGCGAGCAAACCAGCGCTCGAACCACCCAGGCCAGGGATTGGAGGCGGCGACGAACCAGCGTTGCCGCTGCGCCGGATGCCTGAGACGGGTCAGGAGCATCTGCGCGGCCTCTTCGGCGACTTCGCCGGCTTCGTCGACAAAGACCGCGCCGTACTGTTCCGATCCCAGCCCAGTCCACTCCGACAGATGCCGAAAGTGGATCGTCGAGCTCACTCCGCCAGGCCAGGCCACATCTCGGATTGACACCCATTGCGGCGCCGATCGTTGCCGACCGACTATGAGGCGCTCCGGCAGACATTCGAAGAACTCACGCATCGTGGTGGTCTGTAGATCGGAGTAGTGCTGCCGCGCGACGAGGATGTTCGTCCCGGGATAAGAGAGTGCAGTATCGATCGCCAATTCAGCGATCGCGCGGGTCTTGCCGCCGCCCATCGCGCCGCCGTAGCCAACCAGAGTCGTGCCGCCGGCCGGCGTCTGGCGCAGTGCGTCGTACACCGCGAGTTGCCGAGCTGTCGGCGTAAATCGTTGCTCCTGGGGCGCGAGGGTACTCAGGCTACGTGTCGCCATCGCCCGCTCCCGCTCGTGTTCCGGGAGGCTGATCAAGCGGCGGGGTCAATCGCACGACTGGCACGCCTCCCTCGGGAGTGCTCTCCTTGAACATGCCAATGTCTCTGCCCATGACTTCCCAGGCGCGCAACTGGACGTTCTCCGATGCGCTGCGATAGGCCAGTTGGCGAATCCCCTGAATCACCTCACTCCTGGTCACCGGCCCCTCGGGAATCTCGACCGCATCCTGTTCACGATCAGACAAAGCAATCCTCGCATTCTGCAGTCTCGCCTCGGCAGGCGATCCCCACGCAATCGACAGAAGAATGCGGTCGATCATATACGTACATCTGTGCGACGTCGATTTCGCCACGCGCCATGACAGTGAAGCAAGCGACAACCAGGAGCCGTGCGACGCTCGGTGCCCGCTCGATCAGAGTTCAGCCTCTGCAGCGCCGCGGCCTCGTCACCGGGACCGCCAGAACCTGGCGACTAATCCTTTTGACCCGACATCAGGGCGACGGGGCGCAGCATTGGTGGGGGCGGCATCGTGGGCGTGGCGGCGCCGTTTGCGCCGTTGGTTGACGCGGCGGCTCGGGCGGGCGCGGGGAGCGCCGACGGCAGTATGGGATGGTCGTCCTTGCGGATGGCGAGCCAGCCGAAGGTTCCGAGGACGGCGACAACGAAGGCGGCGAGGCCCAGCATGCCGAATACTTCCCGCTCGCCGATGGCGTCGGCGAGCACTCCTGCCGGGCCGGCGAAGACCATCTGCACGCCCCAGGCCATCATCGTGAAGGCCATCACCCGACCGTAGTAGGCCGACTCGGTGTTCATCATGATCCGCGCCTGGAGGATCATCACCGGACCCTGCAGGCCGGGTCCCAGGATGGCCATGCCGATCATCGCCTGACCGAAGGTCTGCGAGGCGGCCAGGACGAAGTAGCCGACTCCCAGCGACGCCACTAGCAACAGGGTGGTCGGCCAGGCCCAGCGGGTCGTGGCCAGGCCAGCGACGACAAACGAAATGATCGCCGCCGCGATCCCGTTGACCAGGAAGAGTTGGCCCATGTCGGTGGTGGGACGATCGAGGTGCTGGTCAAGGAAGGCCGGCGTCAGGATGCGGAAGAGGAAGCCGATCACGACGGTGCTGACGAACATCAGCAGCATCAAGCGCAGAGCCGGCCGCCGCCAGACGTAGCGACCGCCGTCGACGATGTCGGCGATGACGCCCCGTCGTTGCGCGGGCTGCTGGGCGCCCGTCGCTGTTGCCTCTTGAGCGCCCGGGTCGCCCTGGCGACGGCGATTCGGCATGACGGCCACGGTGAACACGCCGACTGCAACCAACGCGCCCATCACCAGATACGTGCCGCCTGATCCGGCCGCGGACTCCAACAGCAGGGCCGCGATAAACGGCGAGAAGGGCTGTCCAATAGTGTGCGATAGCTGGCTCAGCACGATCGCGTTGCCGATCAGGTGGGGGCCAACCAGGTCGGCGGTGAAGGCGTTGCGCGCCGGCCCCATCACCACGAAGGTGAAGCCGAGCCCCAACATCAGCACGAACATCAGCGGCAGCGTCATCTGACCCAGCAGGAGCAGCGCGCCGGTGAGCGCCAGCATCGCTGCGCCGCCGCCCTGGCCGATGACGATCACCCACTTGCGGTTCATGCGGTCGGCAATGACGCCGCCGAATGGCGCCAGCAGCATTGCCAGACCAACGCCAGTCCCGATGATTCCGACCGCGGTATTGGTGCCTGACAGGTCGTAGGAGACGACCGACATCGCCAGGAACATCATCATGTAGGCGAATGTGGCGAACAGCGTGCCGATAAAGAGCACGCGGAAGTGGCCGTCGTTCAGAGCGGCGAACGTGTTCCGCCGCCATGTGCCGAATGCGCCGATACTTCGCGCCATGCGAACAGTTTAGATTCGCCGGAGGTAGATTCTCGGGCTCAATCCCGGTCCCGGCGGTGAAGTGTGTTGGAGTGATCCAGCGGCTGGCGCGCAGCCGAACGCGAGATACGCTGACTCGATGAACACCGCGGGGATCAACCTGCAGCGCTGGCTCATCATCGCGATTGTGGGTGGCATCGTCGCCGCCGGGATCTGGGCGTTCAGCGCCGATAAGCCGGCGCGCGTCAGCCAGGTTGAGATTGCGATTCGCCATATCGACGAGCAGCGCGCCGAGTTGGGTGTCCGCGAAACAGACCACGAGGGCCGTGAGTATTTTTACGAGGCTGACGGTCCGGACCTGGACCTGTCACTGGTCGATCGCCCGCGTTCTCTGTATAGCGAGGCGATTGTGCTGTCGAACGACAAACACAACGCGCCGAGCAAGGTGCGAATCACGATGCGCAGCCTGTCGGACAGCGAGGTCAAGCTGGGGCTGCGCTCAATCAGGTCGAGCGGGGCGTGGGATAGCACGCGGTTCCCTCGTGATGAGCCGATCACGATGTCGGAGCTGCGAAGCCAGGAGTGGACCTACCTGAGTTCGTTGCCGGTGCGAGTGCTGTACCACCAGCCGCTAGTCGACGGTGTCCGGCTGTTGCTGTATATCGCCGCCGCGTTCGGAGTCCTGTTCGCGCTCATCTGGATCGTCTGGAGACGCTGGCTGAGCTGATCAGTCTCCGCCGCCGACCTGGTAGATCGTTCGATGGCGTAGACGGGCCAGATCCTCGCCCGACTCGCTGCTGATCGTCACGTCGAGCAGGCAGTACTCATGCAGCTTGCGCCGATAACCGTCGGTCATGTGCCCGGTGACGACCAGTGTCCGTCCGGCCTTGACGGGTCCGAGCATCTGGATCTGGCTGCCCGCGTGAATGCCTGCGCGGTAGGTGTAGGTGTGCCTGATGAGGCGGGTGCAGCGGCCGGCGATCCATCCGGGATGCAGCCGTGCGTCCTCTCCGCGCCAGCGGGAGTGCGAGTCGCGAGCGAAGTTGTCGGCGTACTCGGCCGCGTCCTCGATTGACATCGGCACGGCCATCGGCGGCATGTCCTCGCCGACCGGCAGGTTTTCGTTGGTCAACAACGTCAGAGGATCGGCCGGCGGCACGACGACGCGATTCTGTGCCACGGCGAGGTCGCCGTAGAACTGAGCCTCGCCCATGCCGGCCGTTCCGGCGATGCATACCTCTCCGGATTCTTTGGCCATGCTGAACTCAACGCCAGCGTCGGTCGGAGTCACGCGAGTTGTGATCTCATCTCCGGGGTAGACCGGGCGGCGCAGGCGGAAATCAGTCCAGCCCGAGTCCAGCCAGTCTTCACCGAGGCCGTCGATCAGTGCGGGAATGGCCCAGGAGTAGACGGTGACGCCGCCGACCAGGGCGCCCTGAAAACCGAACTGTGCAGCGCCTTCAGTCGAGTGAATGATGTTGTCGATCTCGAGTGAATCCTCACCGTCGAGGAAGGCGGTGATTGAACGCTCGATGGTCCGGGTCGTCATGATCAGCTCCTTAGCGTGCTCCGACCTGGTAGATCGTTGGTTGACGCATCACCACCAGGTCGCGGCCGTCCTCCGAGGTGATGGTGAGGTCGACCACTGCGTATTCGTGGCCCTTGCGCTCGTACCCGGACTCAAGTCGCCCGCTGACGAGGAGCTGCTGATCGGGGTGGACCGGGGCCAGATGCTGGATTTGGCTGGAGGCATGGATCGCCGTGTAGCGCCACGTGTGGGCGAGCAGCGCGTTGGCCCGCTGTGCGATCCAGCCGGGGTGGACTCGGCCTCCACCGCCGCGCCAGCGCGGATCCGGGTCACTGGCTTTCTCGTCGGCGTATGTCTCGGCATCGACATGGCTGAGATCAATCGCCATCGCCGGCAGGTCCTCACCCAGAGGCGCCAGGGCTCGAGTGATGAACAGCCGCTCCTCGGGCTGGGGGACCGGCGTACGATCGGCTGCGGTCGAGATTTCGGTCAGGAAGTCCGCAACGCCGAGTCCGGCCGTGCCTCGAACCGCGACATCGCCGGTGTTCTTCGTCATCGTGAACTCAACATCACCGCCGTTGGCAGTCACGCGAGTAGTGATGACCTCATCCGGATAGACCGGCTTGCGCAACTGGAACTCCACCCAGCCCTCGTCCAGCCACGCCTCTCCCAGCGCCTCAACCAGGGCGCCGGCCGACCACGAGTACACAGTCGTCCCTCCGACCAGCGCGCCGCTGTAGCCATAGCGAGCCGCGCCGGCGGTCGAGTGGATGATGTTGTTGATCTCCAGCGAGTCGTCCCCGTCGAGGAAAGCGGTGATGGTTCGTTCAACGATTGCAGTGGTCATAGGTGTCTTCTTCCGAGTTCATTCAACGTTGGCCTCGTCGGCCAGACGCCAGATTTCGGCGCAATCGACCTTGAGGCCCACGAGGACGTCTTCGCCGTCAAGCGTTGCTGGACGCTCCAGCAGCTGGGGTTCCTGAGCAGGGCGGAAGATCCAGACG
>VXTH01000111.1:9777-13874 GCA_009837565.1 Chloroflexota bacterium
ACGAGCCAGCCGAGGCGTACGCCGTAGTGCATCCAGATTTCCATCTTGGTTTGCTGGTCACGGAGCCGGTCACTGGGGGAGCGGATCTCGACGACGAAGTCGGGGTTGAACGACATCGCGCCTCTGACGTCCTCGCGCATAGCTGTGGCCAGCCGCTCCGGGCTCACCCATGAGACATCGGGTTCCAGCAGCCGGGTTTGGCCGTTCGCATCGGTCATTCTGTAGCCAGCGCTGGAATCGCGGTTACGACCCCCGCCTCCACCGATGCGCCAGTTTCCAACCTGTCGCCCAAATTCTGCTCCGACGTCCGAGCTTTCATCACCGGCATGCACGTTGATCACCAACTCCCCGTCGTCGAGTTCGAACTTCCAGCCCGGGTTTTCGTCGCTGATGCGCTCGAGTTCTTCGTCGCTGATCGCTTCGAGGCCGCAGCCGATGCGGATCAGGCCGGGCAAGGGCGGTGCGTCGACAGGAACGGTGGTGATCATGCCATCTCCATGGGTTGCCGAGATCGTAGCAAGGCGAGGACCGCTAGATGACGCCATCTTCGGCGAGCTGGGCAAGCTCATCATCGCTGATCCCGAGCACGCCGCCGTAGATTTCGCGGTTGTGTTCGCCGAGGGTCGGCGCCCGATGCTTGACGGCTCCCGGCGTCCGTGACAGACGCGGCACGATGCCCGGTTGAGGGAGTTCTCCGTGTTGCTCGGACGGGACATCGACAATCTGGTCACGGGCCGCGTAGTGTTCGTCACCCATGATGTCTGAGGTGGTGTAGACCTTGGTGGCGGGGACGCCATGCTTGTCGAGCAAGTGTTGGGCTTGCTCGAGCGTGAGACTGGCGATCCATTCGCCGACGATCTCGTGGATTGCTTCGTAGTGTTGGCGTCGATCTCGATGGACCTCGAAGCGCGGGTCCAGGATCAGCTCAGGCTGATCCATGGCGGCGACGAGACGTTCGAAGGTGCCCTGTGTGGTCGCGTTGATGATCAGGTGATGGCCGTCGGCGGTTTGCCATTGTTCGGCTGGGACGACGCCGGGCCAGTAGTTGCCCGAGCGCTCACGGTTCTTGCCGGTCATCAGGAACTGCGAAGCGTGCGTGCCCGACTGCTTCCAAATCGCCTCATACAGCGCTACGTCGACATCCTGCCCGCCGCCGCCGTTCACGTCGCGAGCGCGGAGGGCCATCATCGTGCCCATCGCGGCGAAGACGCCGGCCGAGTAGTCGGCGACCATGTAGCCCGGACGAACTGGCGGACCATCGGCCCAGCCGGTCTGGTAAGTCATACCGGCGAAGCCCAACGCGACCCGGTCGAAACCGGCCCGCTCGCGGTAGGGACCGGTCTGTCCGTAACCCGATACCCGCGTCACGATCAGGCCCGGATTGCGCTCTCGCAGCGAGTCGGGCGCGAGGTCCATCTTCTCCAGCGTGCCCGGTCGGAAGTTCTCGATCAGGACATCGGTCTGCGAGCACAGGCTGCGGAACAGATCTTTGCCGCGAGGATCGGCCAGATTGCAGGTCACACCTCGCTGCGAGCGGTTCTCCTGCACATATGAGATCGTCCCGTGGTTCGTCTCGCCGGTGCCGGGCCGTTCCAGCTTGATCACGTCAGCGCCAAACTCGGCGAGGATCGTGGCGCAGTGCGGCGCAGCGAGAATCTGTCCGGCGTTGATCACGGTGACGCCGTCAAGTGGAGGTCGGAGATTGTTGGTAGTCATGGGAAGGAGGATACGGGGAGGTCGTGTACGGGCACGTCGATCGCGCGGCGATCGAACGGCTGGACCACTGCTCCTACGATTGGAACCATGGGCATCGTGCAGACCCGTGGCGAAAGGCGCACTCCATGACCTACGACTTCGACCTCGGCGCATACAGCCGAACGATCACGACCTCCTCGCCCGAGGCGCAGACCTGGTTCGACCGCGGACTGATCTGGACCTACGGCTTCAACCACGACGAAGCCGTCCACTGCTTCCGGCAGGCGGTCGCAGCCGACCCCGACTGCGCCATGGCCCACTGGGGCATCGCATATGCGATCGGACCCAACTACAACAAGCCGTGGGAGGCATTCGGTCGCAAGGAGGTCGCCCAGGCGCTGGCGACGGCCTACGAGGAGGCCAACCTCGCCGTGTCCCTCTCCGACAACTGCACGCCCGCGGAGCGCGACCTGATTGCGGCGCTGCGCCACCGCTATCCACAGACCGAGCCGCTCGAGGACATGATGGGCTGGGTCGACGACTACGCCGACGCCATGCGCGAGGTCTACGCCAAGCACTCCGAGGATTCCGATATCGGCTCCTTGTTCGCCGAGGCGATGATGAATCGGACTCCCTGGTCGCTCTGGAATCTGGACTCGGGCGAGCCGGCCGACGGCGCCGACACCGATGAGGCGCGCGAGGTGCTGGAGAGTGCCATGGCGCGGATCGCTCATTGCGGCGAGCCGCGCCATCCCGGCATCCTGCACATGTACATCCACCTGATGGAGATGTCGCCCTTCCCCGAGCTGGCCCTGCGCGCCGCCGACCAGTTGCGCGGGATTGCGCCGCATTCGGGACACCTGCAGCACATGGCGACGCACATCGACGTGCTCTGCGGCGATTACCTCAATGTGATCAACTGGAACGAGCGCGCCATCCAGGCCGACCGGCCGTACGTCGAGGCGCGCGGGCCGTTCAACTTCTACACGATGTATCGAGCGCACAACTACCACTTCAAGATTTACGGCGCGATGTTCCTCGGCCAGTTCGGGCCGGCGATTGAGACGGCTCGGCGAATGCAGGCGGAGATTCCCGAGGAACTGCTGCGCATGGAGACGCCCAACATGGCCGACTGGCTGGAGGCGTTCGTGCCGATCGATCAGCACGTGCTGGTCCGGTTCGGCAAGTGGGAGGAGATCCTGGAGCAGGAGCTGCCGGAGGATCGCGAGCTCTATTGCGTGACGACGGCGACGATGCGCTACGCGCGGGCGATCGCCCTGGCGACGCTGGGCCGGACCGACGAAGCGGTGGCCGAGGCGGCGGAGTTCGATCGCGCCTACGACCTCGTGCCCGACACCCGCTACCAGTTCAACAATCCCAGCCGCGACATCCTCGCCATCGCGCAGGAAATGATGCGCGGCGAGATTGCCTATCGGCAGGGCGAGTTCGACGCCGCCTTCGCGCACCTGCGCCACGCGGTCGAGCTCGACGACCACCTGCACTACGACGAACCCTGGGGCTGGATGCAACCCGTCCGCCACGCGCTGGGGGCGCTGCTGCTGGAGCAGGATCGGGTGTCGGAGGCGCTCGACGTGTACCGCGCCGACCTGGGCTACGACTCATCGGTCAGCCGGCCGCGGCAGCATCTGGACAACGTCTGGGCGCTGGCCGGCTACGTCGAGTGCCTGGAGCGGACCGGCCAGGACGACCTCGCCGCCGTCGCCCGCCAACGCCTCCACCTGGCCCAGGCCCGAGCCGACACCGAAGTCCACTCCTCCTGCTTCTGCCGCCTCGACCTCGGCGAAGACTGCCGCGAGTAGCTGCCCTTTAGAGTTCGCGGGAAGCGGTCTAACCTGCCCCGGCGGTGAATTTGGGCTAGTTTTGCTCAATTTCGTGTGCTGAACAGGGAATTTGCGCCGTTTGAGTCCAGATTTGTCCAGAAGAGTCCAGGCCAGTCCGGGTCAGTTCCGTGTGAGTCCGGGTCGATCCGGCCGAATCCGGGAACGTCGGGTGTGAGGTCTGGATGCGGTTGGAGCATCGACGCCCGGCCCTCTGTCGTTGAGTCGTTCAGATGTTCTCATGGTATGCGAACTCGGGGATGACGGAGCAAGAGTCGCCTTCATGGAGATACGCCGCCCCATCTTCCAAGACGCCTGGTCCCTCCGACCCCCTCTCCCCGAGGGAGAGGGCTGGGGTGAGGGCCCGCCCACCTGTGCGACAATCCACCCCAAGAACCGCCGACCAGGACAACCAACCGTGGCCGAGCCCAACTGGAACAACCGCACCCTCTTCGTCGCCGACAACATCCGCATCCTCCGAGGCATGAACTCGGCGAGCGTCGAATGCATCGCCACCGACCCGCCGTTCAACAAGAAGCGCATCTTCAACGCCCCGCTCGGCTC
>VXTH01000070.1:0-691 GCA_009837565.1 Chloroflexota bacterium
GACGTACGCCGACGCTCCGGCAGCGATTGACTGGCTCTGCCGGGTGTTCGGGTTCGAGCTGGCCAACTCCTACACCAGCGCGGACGGCAGAATTGCTCACGCCTCCCTTTGCCATGACGGACTCTACGTGATGCTGTCGTCGGAATTCGGGCAGCTCGGCAATCATGCGCCGCGGGGAGATCAGGTGGCGACTTCTCGGATTCACATGCATGTCGGTGACATCGAGGAGCACTACCAGCACGCCATGCTGGAAGGGGCGAGGATCGTTCAGGGTCTGCAAGACCGCTTCTGGGGTATGCGCTCGTACCACGCCCTCGATCTCGAGGGCCATCGCTGGAGCTTTTGCCAGCGCATCCGCGACGTACCGCGCGTTGAGGTGGAGCGGCGCCTGCTCACCTGGTAGCAATCAACCTGTACGATATGTCTAGTCGCCCCGCAACGCGCGGGGCGGCTTGCTATTCAGAACATATATGCGCTATGGTCTTTCACATGCCCTCGCAACGGAGTGGATTGGACTCTTGGCATGGCAGACAGCGAACAACTCGGTCATCAGCGGATCGTTCCGTACCTGACCTATGCCGACGCACCGGCGGCGATCGACTGGCTCTGCCGCGTGTTCGGGTTTGAGGAGATCAGGCGCATGGAGACCGGTGATGGCCGTGTCGGACATGCGGCGCTGACGTTTCTGGGC
>VXTH01000070.1:701-13293 GCA_009837565.1 Chloroflexota bacterium
CGAACAGGTGATGATCTCGTCAGCCTTCGACGAAGCCGGCACCAGGTCTCCTCGCGATCTGCCGGCGCTGCACCAGCAGATCACCGTGTACGTCGACGACGTTGATGCGCATTTCGCTCACGCGCAGGCCGAAGGCGCAGCCATCCTGTCGGAGCCCCAGGACCAGTTCTGGGGCGACCGGACGTATTGGGTGCAGGATCTCGAGGGACACCGCTGGAGTTTCCAGCAACACGTGCGCGTCGTGCCCGACGAGGAGTCGGCGGAGGCGATGCGCAAGATCGCAAGCGAGCACGAGTAGGCGCTCCCGATTCCGGAGCGCTGCGACGGATTGGAATGAGAGGACAGGATCATGGTTCAGAATCCACCAGAGGGCAATCAACAGGTGATTCCGTACCTGTCGTACGCCGATGCGCCGGCGGCGATTGAGTATCTCTGCGGCGCGTACGGCTTCGAAGCCGGGACGCAGATGGATATGGGCAACGGCGTGCTCGGGCACGCTGAACTGCATCTGCAGGACAATGTGGTCTTCCTATCCACGGCCTTCGATGAGATGGGCCAGGCCAGCCCGCGCAGCCTGAGCGCCGTCCATGGCCAGGTGATGGTCTACGTGGACAACGTTGACGACCACTACGAGCGTGCCAGGGCGGCCGGCGCCGAGATCGTGGAGGAGATCGCCGATCAGTTCTATGGCGACCGCAGCTATCGCACCGTCGATCCTGAGGGTCACCAATGGATCTTCACGCAGCACATCCGCGACGTGACGCCGGAGGAGCTGATGGCAGCGCTGGAGCAGATGAGCGAAGGCGAGGGCTAACGCCCACGCGAACAGACCAGGTACAAGCGCGAAAGGCGCGAACATGGTGCAGAATCCACCTGAGGGCAGCCAGCGAATCCTGCCGTATCTCAACTACTCGGATCCCAAGGCGGCGATCGAGTTCCTGATCAACGCATTCGGCTTCAAACAGGGTTTGCTGTTGGAGATGCCGGACGGGAGTATCGGGCATTGCGAGTTGCAGATGGGCGGCGAGACGCTGATGCTGGCCGGCGAGTTCGCCGAGGGTGGGCTGAGCAGCCCGAAATCGCTGGGTGGAGTGCATGCATCGGTCGTGGTCTATGTCGACGACCTGGATGCGCATTGCGAGCGGGCCCGTGCGGCCGGTGCGCAGATCGTGCAGGAGCCGGCGGACCAGTTCTACGGCGACCGCACCTATCGGGCGCTCGATCCGGAGGGTGTCGGCTGGGACTTTCACCAACACGTCCGCGACGTGACGCCGGAGGAAATGATGGCAGCGATGAGTGAGCCGCCAGCCGGGGAGTGAATCAATGAGCGAAGACCAAGATCTCGCGGCGGGACGCAGACAGCGGATCGTGCCGGCCCTGTCGTACGACGACGCGCCGGCAATGATCGAGTTTCTGTGCCGCGCGTTCGGGTTTGAAGAGCGCTTCCGCCTCGACATGCCGGACGGCAGCATTGGTCATGCCTCGCTGCTCAGTGACGAGGACGAGGTGACCCTGGCGTCGGCCTATCCGGAGGGTGGACTCGGCGGTCCGAGCGGGCTGCCTCACCTGCACGCCAGCGTGATGGTGTATGTCGACGATGTCGACGCGCACTACGCCCGAGCCGTGGCAGCAGGCGCCAAGATCCTGCAGGAGCCGGAGGATCAGTTCTTCGGCGACCGGACCTATCGGGCCGAGGATCCCGAGGGCGGGCGCTGGTGGTTTCACCAGGAACTGCAGAAGTTCACCGGCGAAGAGGTGCAAGCCACAATTGACGAGATGATGGCGGCGCCGTCCGACACGGGCGATTGAGGAGCAACCAGTGACCGACTCACCCGCAGCCCACGAGCAGCGGTTCGTTCCAGCGCTCTCATACGCCGATGCGCCTGCTGCGATCGAGTTTCTCTGCCGGGCATTCGGATTTGACGAGAGTTTTCGGTTGGAAATGCCTGACGGCAGCATCGGCCACGCCGAGTTGACCTATCGTCACGCGACTATTTCCCTGGCCTCGGCCTGGACGGAGGGCGGCCTAGGCAGCCCGCGCTCGTTGCCGCACCTGCATGCCTGTATCCAGGTCTACGTTGACGATGTGGACGCTCATTTCGAGCGAGCGAGGGCAGAGGGCGCAGAAATCTACGAGGAACTCGGCGACCAGTTCTACGGCGAGCGTACGTACCGCGCGCACGACCTCGAGGGACATCGCTGGTGGTTCCACCAGCATCTGCATGACGTGTCAGTGGCGGAAATGCAAGCCGCAATCGACGCGATGGGGGCGGAGTAGGCTGGGCCGCCATGTCGGACGTTCCGCTGCCCGAGGGTTCGCAGCACGTCGCGCCCTACGTCTACTACGACGATCCGCGGGCGGCGACGGCGTTTCTGTGTGACGTGTTCGGCTTCGAGCAGACAATGATGCTGGAGTGGCCCGACGGCGAGGTGGCGCACGCCGAAGTCTCGCTCAACGGCGAGCGGATCCTGATCGGATATGCGGATCCGGACTTTGGCCTGAGCACGCCGGATCGACTCGGGGCGCAACACACGGTGCTGTGCGTGTACATAGAGGATGTCGATGCGCATTGCGCTCATGCGACCACGGCCGGTGCAGAGATCGTGCGGCAGCCGGCCGACCAGTTTTACGGCTCCCGCGCGTACACGGTTCGCGACTGCGAGGGAATGCTCTGGGAGTTTCGCCAGCATCTGCGCGAGCCGTCGCACGACGCGCTGACTGAATCGCTCGCCGGTCTGGCCCGGGCGATTGGCCGGTAGGGAGGCGGAGCACCAGGTCGCGGGGCCGCCCGACACTACTCCCGGTAGAACACGCGGTGCCTCGTCTCGATCTGCACGACCACGCCCTCCGACAGGTCGTCGTCGCCCTCGGGATAGCGGTCCTGCTTCCAGTAGAGCGGCGTGAGTTCGTCCAGTAACTGATGGCCCAGGACTTCGGTGAGCGTGGCGCGACCGCGGAGCTCGGTGTAGCGATAGGGATTGGCCTCGTCATGGATGCTGACAGCGACCGCCGGATTGCGGCGCAGATGACGCACCTTGAGGGTGGTCGGAGAGGTCCAGAATTCGATGCCGTCCTCACCGCCGCCGGCGGCTCGGCGATGCCAGACGACAGAAGATCGGGGCTGGCCGGTGGAACTCACGGTGGCGACGTGGGCGAAGTGAGGCGGATTGAGCAGATCGGTGCCCGCCTGGGGAGGATCGAGGACATCGCCGGGTGAGAAGTCCAGGGTGACGACCCGTTCGATGTTGACGGTGACGCCCCAGCCGTCGCCGCTGCCTTCGCCCTTGCCGGGGTAGTCCCGGCCGATGTAACTGCGAGAAATCTCGTCGACGTCTTCCCAGTCGCTGCGGGCCTCGAGCGATGCCGTCCCGACAATCTCGATCATGCGATACGGGTTGTTGGCGTCGTGGACGGAGATCGCCACGCGAGGCTCGCGCAGCATGTTGAGCGACTTGCGGAATCGCTTGCCGGTGCTGAAATAGACCGACTCGACGGAGCCGTCCGAATTTACCTGCTCGGGCCGGAACCAGACTGGAGAAGACTGCGGCGAACCGTCTCGGTTGACGGTGACCACGTGTGCGAAGTGCGGCGCGCCGCAGAGGTCGGCGAAGTTGGGCGGGACGACGGCCATATGTTCCTCCCAGTCCTGAACGGGGTTCAGCCGACTCGGTGAGTTGTCTCGACGCGGATCGCGACGCTGTTGCCCATGGCGTCGACATCCATGGGGAACTGGTCGAGTTTCCAGTAGAGCCGAGTCAGCTCGTCGGCCATCTGGCGGCCGTCGATCGCGGTGATCTGCGCCTGGCCTCGAAGCTCGGTATAGCGGTACGGGTCAACCTCGTCGTGGATGCTGACGGCGATGGCGGGATTGTTGCGCAGGTGCCGGGTCTTGAGCGTTTCGGCGCTGGTCCAGAACTCGATGTCGTTCTCGCCGCCGCCCTCGGGTCGTCGGTGCCAGACCACCGAGGAGCGCGGCTGACCGGTCGAGCTGACCGTCGCCACGTGCGCGAAGTGAGGCGGGCTGAGCAGATCGGACTTCGCGGCCGGCGGATCGACGAACGGCGGCTGCTCGCCGTCGTTGGGCAGGGTGACGCGGTCGATCTCGACGGTCACGTGCCAGCCGGCAGGATCGTCGCCCTTGTAGGGATAGTCGGTGCCGAGATAGGTGTTGGAAATGGCGTCAAGCTCGTCCCACGATGTGCGCGGTTTCATGGAGGCAGTGCCAACGATTTCGAGCATCCGATACGGCTCGTCGGCGCCGTGGATCGACAGGGCGACGCGCGGTTCGCGCTGCATGTTGAGCGCCTTGCGATAGCGCAGGCCGGTGACGAAGAAGATTGACTCGACGGCGCCATCGGCGGAAACGCGATCGGGACGGATCCAGATCGGTGACGACTGAGGCGAACCGTCGCGATTGACGGTGACGAGATGGGCGAAGTGGGGCGCGCCGACGAGGTCGGCGTGCTCGGCGGGGACGGAGGCCATCAACTGGTCCTTTGCAATGACAGAGGCGGGGGCAACCCCCGCCTCTGTGGCTGTGTCTCGACGTTCGATGCTTAGCGGCTCAGTGTCGCCGAGTAGCCGCCGAAGCGGGCCTGGCCGGGCATGGCGTGCTGCTCGACCTCGACGTTGACGACGGCCGGAAGACCGGATTCCATCGCCCGCTCGATCGCGGGGCCGATCTCTTCGGGCTTGGTCACGTGCTCGCCGTGGCCGCCGAGCGCAACGGCGATGTCTTCGTAGCGCTGACCGTAGCCGAGCGGTCGGCCCGGCGTGTCGTTCGTGCCTGCCGTCCAGCCGGCGTTGTTGGAGATCACGATTGTGCCGGGCAGGTTGTGCCGGACCATCGTGTCGATCTCCTGGACGTTCATGAGGAACGAGCCGTCGCCGACGAATCCGATCACCTGTCGCTCGGGCGCGGCGGCCTTGGCGCCGAGCACGTAGGGCAGGCCGACGCCCATGCAGCCGTTGGGTCCGGGATTGAGCCGGCCGCCCTCGGCGTAGGACGGAATGTACTGCCGGGCGAAGGCCAGCGTGGCATTGCCGTCAACGCAGACGACCGCGTCGCGGTCCATGCGCTGGACGACTTCATCGGCCAGGCGCAGGGGGTGGATCGGCACGGTCGAGGAGTGGGCCTGCTCGAGCGATTGCTGGCGACGGTTGTCGTCCGATTCGCGCAGGTCGGCGACCCAGTCGGTCGGACCCTTGAGGCCGGCTTCCTTCGCGGCGGCGGTCAACGCCACCAGCGCCCGCTTGGCGTCGGCGACCATGCCGACAGTCGCTTCCTTGTTGTGGCCGATCTCGGTGGGATCGGTGTCGACGTGGATCACCTTGAGGTCGGGCGCCCAGCGCGGCGGCAGGCCGGATCCGACGACGAAGTTGAGGCGCGTGCCCACGACGAGCGCCACATCGGCCTCGCGGAAGGCCTTGGAGCGCGCGGCAATGAAGCAGAGGTCGTGGTCCTCGGGGACGACGCCGCGACCCTGCGGCGTGGTGTAGAAGGGAATGCCCGATGTCTCGACGAACTCGCGCAACTCAGCCGAGGCGTCGGACCAGAAGATGCCGGTGCCGGTCAGGATGATCGGCCGCGCCGCGTTGGACAGTAACTCGATCGCTTCCTTCACCTGATCGGGGTCGGCGCCCGGTCGTGAACGCGCTGCGGCGGCGTCGGGGAACCAGACGGTGTCGTCGTCCGACTGTTGGTACAACGTGTCTCCGGGCAGGTCGAGGTAGGTCGGGCCGGGCTTGGGTCCCTGGGACTCGCGGTAGGCGAGGTTGAAGAACTCGGGCATCCGGGCAGAATGGGTCACGCGGCTGGCCCAGCGAGTCACCGGAACTGCCATTGCGAGCTGGTCATACTCCTGGAAGTCGTCACGCTCGAACGACGAGAACGCGGCCGCGCCGCCGAGGGCGACCATCGGCACGCCGTCGAGGTAGGCGTTGGCGACGCCGGTTAGCAAGTTGGTTGTTGCCGGTCCCGAGGCGGCCATGCAGACGCCGGGCAGTCGCTTGACTCGGGCGTAGCCATGCGCGGCCATCGCCGCGCCCTGCTCGTGGCGGCAGTCGATCGTGCGGATGCCGTGTTCGGCGGCGAATCCGGCCGCCTCGATGATCGGTCCGCCCATGATGTAGAAGAGATCCTCGACCCCCTCATTGACCATCTGTCGGGCCAGCAGTTCAGATCCCATCTGGTCTGGCATGTCGTTGTCCTTTGCAGTTCCACTCTTTCAGAGAGCGGCCTTGTTCCGTTGCTCTCTCCCTGGGAGAGGCTTGGTGAGGGTCTGCGGCTCGTCCCCTTCCGGAGAGGGCCCTCACCCTGACCCTCTCTCAGAGGGAGAGGGGATCAGAGAGGGTCTAGTCCGGCACCTCGTAGCGGTGGAGGACCGGTCGGGCGGTCGTGAACTCGCGGATTCCGGCCATGCCGGCCATTGCCTCGGAGGTGCCGTGTGCGGTCAGGTCTTCCTCGGTCGCCCAGTTTTCGAAGAGGATGTACTGGGTGTCGTCTTCGACCGAGCGGAACAGGTCGTAGTTGTTGCAGCCGGCGTCTTCTGCCTTGACCTTGGCCGTCGCGCCTGCCATGAACGCTTCGAAGGCCTCGTTCTGGCCCTCGCCGATGGTGAATTCCACTGTTAAACCGATTGCCATATCCAACTCCATTCAGGTCGTTGCACGGAACGGCCAACGCCGCATCCGGTGTGGACGGGTTCGGGCAACATGTTAGCGCTCGGATGCTCCGGAGCATGTCAGGGCACGACGTAAACTGCCGACATGCTGGATTCGTTGCGCATGGACGGCAAGCGCGTCATCGTCACAGGTACGGGACGCGGCCTCGGTCGGCAGATGGCGCTGCATCTCGCCGACGCGGGCGCGGATATCATCTGCGCGGCCCGCACCGAGTCGCAGATTGCCGCGGTGGCAAAAGAGATTGAGGCCAAGGGCCGACAGGCGTTGGTCATTCCCACCGACGTGAGTGATTCATCACAGGTCGACGCGCTGGTCCAGCAAACGATCGACCAGTGGGGCGGCTTCGAAGTGATGCTGGCGAACGCGGGCGCCAGCGGCCCGGCGTCGATGAAGCATGTGACAGAGATTTCCGACGAGGACTGGCGCGAGACGGTCGACATCAATCTCTCCAGCGTCTTCTACAGCGCCCGTGCAGCGGTGCGTCACTTCCTCGCCGCAGAGAAGCCCGGCAACATCATCACCGTCTCCTCGGGCACGTCGCTGCGAGGCAGCGGACTTCAGTTCTTTGTCGATGGCGTCGCCAAAGCCGGCGTGATCAACCTGACCCAGTCCCTGGCCATTCAGCTGGCGAGAAATCAGATTCGGGTCAACTGCATCATTCCCGGATTCATCCTGCAACAGACGCTCGAAGATGAAGAAGAGATCGAGGTCGCCCGCAACCAGGGCTCCCGTATTCCCATCCGTCGGGTCGGCGAGGCCTGGGAGCTTGGGCCGTTGGCTGTCTATCTCGCTTCCGACGCCTCGGCCTACATGACCGGCGAGGCGTTCATCATTGACGGCGGCGGTCTCGCCGGGGGTCTGGCCCCGACCGGCTGGGACGTGCAGTCGGGGATCGGCGGGGTGCCTTCATGAGCCTGCAGAATCCGATCGATCCGCCGGAGGTAGGTGAAGGAAGGCTCCAGGGTTTCGACCTCAGCGAGCGACGCGTCATTGTCTACGGCGCGGAGAAGCCGGTCGCCGCGGCGATCGTGGACGGCCTGCGAGCAGCAGGCGCCAGCGTGGGCGTGACCAGCGCGAACACGGATGGCACGTCGCTGTTCCGGCTCAAGAAGGCGGCCGGCGGCGGCCCCAATGAAGCGGTCGACCTGTCCAACGGCACCAACGTCCAGGTGGCGACGCGCAAGATCAGCAAGGAGCTGGGCGGCGTCGACGTGGCAATTGTGGCGCCGAATCTCTACCACGCCGCGCCGATTCGCAAGACGCTGGATGCAGACATTCAACGGGTGCTGATGGGCAATCTGGGCGGGACCTACGCCGCGTTTCGCAGCGCGACGCGAGAGTTCCGAGGCCGCCCTGGGCGCCTGATCGCGGTGTTGGACGCGACCGCCGTCCGGGGTCTGACCAATCTGAGCATCTACAGCGCGGCGCAGTCGGGCGTGATCGGGTTGGTGCGGTCGCTGAGCCAGGAGCTGGCTCCTACGGGGACGACTGTCAATGCGATCGTGGTTGGCTGGACGGATTCGACGCCGGGCCGAGGACCGTCGGCTGTGGATGAGAACCTGCTGCTGCGTTTCATCCCGATGCGCCGGTTTGGCGAGGCCGCGGATGCAGCGCCACTGGCCGTGTACCTGGCCTCAGAGGCCAGCGGGTACATCACCGGCCAGACCATCCAGGTCGACGGTGGGGTGCTCAAGCACCTGTAGAACTAGAACGCTGGATCGATTGCCTATCCGTACACTCTGCGCCGGGGGAGGCTAATGATATCTGATAACCTTCCACTAAAGCCGAGGAGAGTGGAAGAATATCTGCTATTCTTCGATTCCCGAGAGAGCGAATCGAAGGATCAAAGCGTTGATGGGCGGACAGCTAGTCACAAGCACGTGGAAGCCGCGCAGCGAGCCCATGGGCGCCCGGCGATTCAGGCGTCCCTGCGACTACGACGCGTTTGTTCCCGATCTGATTGGGGAAGTGCAGTTCAACCTGCCGATCGACATCGCAGCTGACTTCGACGACGCTGTGTCCGCACTGAACGATCTGCAGCGCAACGATCTGAGCTTGCTGCGGCCCCTGGCCCACCTGCTCATGCGTACAGAGTCGATCGCCTCATCACGCATTGAAGAAGTCAACGTTGATGCGCGCCGGCTGGCGCACGCGGAGGCTCGCCAGCGAATCGGACGAAACGTGGGCTCACAGGCGAAGGAGGTCATCAGCAACATCGAAGCGATGCAGTTTGCCATCGACTGCGCAGTCAACGTTCCGCAGGTCGGACTTACCGAGTTGCTGGAGGTTCACCATCGGCTCATGCGTGGGCGGCTGAACTCGGCGGGACGCTTCCGTTCCTCGCAGAACTGGATCGGCGGCAACGATCACAATCCGTGCGGAGCGGATTTCGTTCCGCCGCCCCCGGAGCATGTTGATGAGCTCGTGGACGATTTGCTGGCGTTCTGCAACTCGGACGAAATGCCGGCCATGTTCCAGGCAGCCGTGGCACATGCGCAGTTCGAGACCATTCATCCGTTTGAGGACGGCAACGGGCGTACCGGGCGGGCGTTGATCCACATTGTGATGCGCCGGCGACGCCTGTCAGAACAGGTGGTCGTGCCCATCAGTCTGGCGTTCTCTCGCAACCGCCGGGCATACGCCGGCGGACTGGTCGCCTTTCGATCGGACGACATGGACGAGTGGCTGGCGACGTTTGCTGACGCTGTGCTCCAGAGCGTGAGCACCGCCGCGCGCTACGTGGAACTGGTGTCAGAGCTGTTGGGCGGTTGGCGTGAGCGCCTGCGCGGTCATGCCAACCCTCGATCGGATGCGGTTGCGTGGCAGATTCTGAGTGAACTGCCCGCGTCTCCGGTCCTGAACCGCGCGGACGCGATTGCGTCGAGCGATCGAAGCTCTCGAGCGGTCGACCAGGGTTTGCGGCAGCTGGAAGCGGCCGAAGTGCTCATTCCGGTCGAAGAGCCGCCTTCCCGTCATCGAAGCTGGGAGCCGGCAGGGCTCCTTGACCTGATCGTCGCGCTTGAGTCCGGTGAAGACACGCGCCTCGGTTAGACTGGCGGCGCTGACAACTGGACTTCTGGAGTGACTCCATGACCGACTTTGAGAACATCCTCTACCGCGTCGAGGATCGCAAGGCCTATGTGACGCTGAACCGTCCCGAGAAGCTGAACGCCCTCTCGATCGCCCTTCAGGACGAACTATCGCAGGCGATGTGGGAGGCCGACAACGACACCGGTGTCCATTGCGTGATTCTGAGCGGCGCCGGGCGCGCGTTCTCGGCCGGCTACGACCTGACCGGCTCGACCCGCGACTCGCAAGAGACCTACGACAAGGTCTACCGCGGCCGCGTCACGTTCGACGACGACACCTGGGGCATGGAGAAGGCGCAGCGCGCGCGGATGGCGATCTTCGACATGCACAAGCCGGTGATCGGCAAGGTGCATGGCTACTGCCTGGCCGGCGGCACCGACCTGGTGCTGCTCTCGGATATCATCATCGCCGCCGAGGACGCGGTGATCGGCTTCCCGCCGGTTCGGGCGATGGGCGCGCCTCCTGCGCATATGTGGCTCTACCACGGTGGTCCCCAGTTCGCCAAGCGGATGCTGCTGACCGGTGACAGCATCTCCGGCGCGGAAGCGGCGCGTCGGGGTCTGGTCTATGACGCCGTGCCGTCCGATCGGCTGGACGAAGAGGTCGAGGACCTCGCCAACAAGATGGCGATGATCGATCACGAGCTGCTCTCCGCGAACAAGCGAATCGTGAATCTCGGTCTCGAGATCATGGGTGCGCGCACGCTGCAGCGGCTGGCGTCGGAGAACGACGCCCGGGCGCACCTCGCGCCCGCCGTGATGGAGTTCGGCAAGATGGCCCGAGAGAAGGGCCTCAAGGCCGCGCTCGAGTGGCGCGACAACCGCTTCGGCGACGGTCGAGGCTCGGCCGCCGCCCAACAGCGCAAGGCCGCGGCGACCTAACTCTCTCCCCCTGCGCAGCGGGGGGAGATGCCGCAGGCAGAGGGGGGCCAATGCCCACTCCCGACCGTTTCCGGCTCGATGGACAGGTCGTCCTGCTTACCGGAGCGGGGCGCGGCCTGGGACGGGCGATGGCGCTGTCCTACGCCGATGCGGGAGCAAAGGTGGCTGGCGCCTCGCGCACGCGCTCACAGCTAGAGGAGACGGCCGACCTAGTCGCCGAGCGCGGCGGTGAGGCGATCTCGATCGCCGCTGATGTGACCGATCCGGCGGCAGTCGAAGCGATGGTCGCCGAGACCATCGACCGCTTCGGCCGCATCGACATCCTGATGAACAACGCCGGCGGCGGCGCGGAGGGCGACGGCGCTCCGCTCGAGCAACTGACCGACGAGCAGTGGCGCTGGGGCATCGACATGAACCTGACGTCGCAGATGCTCTGCGCTCGCGCCGTGTTGCCGCACATGACCGAGCGCTCCGACAATCGTGGGGGTGTGATCATCAACGTGGCCAGCGGATTCGGCCTGCGCGGCGGGCGCGACAATTGGATGTACGTCTCGGCCAAGGCCGGAGTCGTCAACTTCACCCGATCGCTGGCCGTGACCTACGGTCCCGCCGGTGTGCGGACCAACTGCATTGCGCCGGGCATCTTCCCGCATACGCCGCAGGCGCTCGAGCGTTGGCGCGGCGGACGCTACATCCCGATCGGCCGCGTCGGCCTGGCCTGGGAAATGGGACCGCTGGCGGTCTTCCTCTCCTCCGACGCCGCGGCCGGCATCAGCGGTGAGACCATTGCTCAGGACGGCGGCGGACTGGCCGCGATCGGACCGACCGGCTGGGCGCCGCGCGTGCGGCTGACCGAACCGACCTGAGGGAGCAGCGATGTCCGATTTCGTCCCGACTCCCAATCCCGAAGAGCCCGAGGATCCGTTCCTGCTCAAGGGCAGAGTTGCCTTGGTCGTCGGAGCCGGCGATCCGCTGGGTCGCGCGGCCGCGGTCGCGCTGGCCGAGGCTGGAGCCGACGTGGCCGTTGCCAGTCTGCGAGCCGGACCGCAGGAAGTGGTGCGCGTCAACTCGGTGGCCAACGAGATCTGGTCGCTGGGCCGGGCCAACGTCGCTATCACGCTCGACGCATCGGACGCGAACAGCGTCGACGCAGCGGTGGCACGGACCACCTCCGAGTTGGGCGGCCTCGACATTCTGATCAACGCCGCCGACCTGCCCGTCGCGGCCCCCCTGGATGAGCTCACACCGGAGGACTGGCACGCGATTCTGGCGGCCAACCTGCTGGCTCCGGCAATGACCGCCCGCGCCGCGGCTCGGGTGATGACGATCAACGGCTATGGCCGGATCATCAATCTGGTCTCGGTGCTCGCTGCTCGCGGGGTCGCCAATACGTCGTCGTATGCAGCCGCCCATGCCGGCGTACTGGCGATGACGAGGTCGCTGTCGCAGGAGTTGGCTCGCTCCGGGATCACCGTCAACGCGCTGCAGGTCGGCATTTACGAAGGTCAGCACGGATTCGGCGACGATCCGGAAACGGTGCGCCAGGTGGCACGCATGCTGCCGGCTAAGGCCCTGGTCAAACCGGAGGATGTCGGTCCGGCCGTCGTCGCGCTGGCCGCTGATTCCGGATTCATCACCGGAGAGATTGTTGCGCTCGACGGCGCAGCGACCGCGCGAGTGTGAATCTCGCCCGGCTACGGACCCTTCAGTAAAGCCTGCGTCGCCGACTCGATCCGTTCGGGATCGGGAACACACTCCAGCCAGCGTTGCGGGATTGCCGATGCGCCGAAGCGCGCGCCCAGCACTGCGCCGGCGACGGCCGCGTTGGTGTCGGTGTCACCGCCCGCGTTGACGATCCGGATTAGCGCTTCCTCGAGGCCGTCATTCGTGTCGAGGCACCAGAGCGCGGCCTGCATGCACAGGTAGGTGTGTCCGC